>CAZRIB010000082.1:0-10165 GCA_964600035.1 uncultured Ardenticatenaceae bacterium
TGGAGCCGCCGCGTAAATGCCTCATCCAGATTGGCCCGCAAATTTGTCGCCAAAATGGTCACACCGTCATACGCTTCCATCCGTTGAAGCAGGTAGCTTACTTCGATGTTGGCATACCGGTCATGGGCATCCTTCACCTCCGACCGTTTGCCAAAAATGGCATCGGCTTCGTCGAAAAAGAGAATGGCGTTGCTGCTCTGCGCTTCGTTGAAGATGCGCTCCAGGTTCTTTTCCGTTTCGCCAATGTATTTGCTCACCACGCCGGAAAGGTCAATTTTGTACAAATCCAGCCCCAATTCGGCGGAGATGACTTCGGCGGCCATTGTTTTGCCTGTTCCCGGCGGCCCGGCAAAGAGGACAGTGACGCCAGCGTTTGCCAATTTTTTGCCTACGCCCCATGTTTCCATGACCAATGCTCGCCCGGTGACGGTGGCGATGATTTCGCGCAGGATGGCGATCTGGTCTTCGGGCAAAATCAGGTCTTCCCAGGTATAGCGGGGGCTGATTTTTCGGGCCAGGTCGGCCAGGCGGGGGTTGGAGTAGGCGCGGGCGGCAGCAAACAGGTCTTCAGGTTGGCAGGCACGGCCGTATTTCACAGCCGTATCGTTGGCTGCCAGCACCACATCCCGCACCTGCCCACTGCTGAGAATGAATTGTCCGGCCAGCCGCTCCACCAGCAGTGGGTCTCCGTCTGGCAAAAAGTGCTGCCACAAACGAAGCCGCTGCCGGTAATCGGGCAGGGGGAAGTGCAGGCGCAGCAGCGGCCGTTGTCGCGGTACGCGCCGGGGCTGCCACAACTGGCGTGTAGAAAGGACAACCATGTCGGGATAGGCCAACAATTCTTGCATCATGCTGGTGGGCAATGTTCCGTCTATTGTCAGGCCATCCGCCTGCTCCAGGTGCAGCAGTGCCCCAGTCAGTAAGCCGTCGCGCAGCGCCAGGCGCATCATTCGCTGCGGTTCGACGCCGTTTTTCAGCAGCCCGGCAATATCTATGGTCAGTAACGGCCGCTGCCAATGGGCCGCCAGCAATCGTGCTGCCGCTGCCTGTGCCGTTCTGTCCGGCCCGTAAAAAAGAAGCAGGGGGGTGACGGCCGTACTCTCGGCGAGTTCTGCCAGTCGCTCGCCAGCCATTAACCGGTCTGTGGCCGTTGCCATCGGCTGCTGCCACCGGGCACACTCCCCCAACAGTTTGTTGGGCTGGTACTGCCCCAGCAGCCAGCTTACCAGCGCCGGTCAGGGGTAAGTGCCTGATTGAGCAATGAGCCACTGTCCAGACCGGGAACGGCCGTTTTGCGCAGCAGTTCATACCGGAACAACGGCGCATCATCGGCAAAATAAGGCAGCATCAACAGCCGCTCCGGCCCCGGCGGGCACAACAAATCCAGTGTCAGGTTCACAGACGGCCGTCGCCGAGTGGCATCATCCAGCAAATAGCCATACAGGCGTTCGTAGCGCAAATCCAGCGCTGGCGCCAGAGCAATGAGCAGCACGTCCAGCTCAAAGGGGGAAAGATGCAGCCGCTGGGCCAGAAACAACAGGTGCGGTGTTTCCTGCGGGTGTTTGTCCAGCAAGGCCTGAATGTGAGCTTCTGTTTTTTGCAGGGTGCGGGTGTAAGCGGCCGTTTCCTCCGCCGTCACCGGCGCCGACATATACCGCCAATGCGACCCAAACGGCTGCTTCAGCAGCCCCTCCACCTCATCATCAGAAATATATTGGCCGCGCAGCAAATCGGCGGCATGCCGGTTCGCCTGCTGCCAGCGCCGCACCTCCCGGTGAATCATCAAATCCACCCGCATCAACATCATCTGCAAATGCTTGAAGCTCAAATCCATCTCAGCAGATGGCCGGTACTGTCCTAACATATGCCACTTTCCCAGTCATTGAGTTAAGCCAATTCCCAATCGCCAATCGTCAATCGCCAATCGTCAATCACAAATCAAACTCATCCTCATCTGTTTTCTCAAATCCTTCCGCCAGATATTCCCCTTCCAGGTCGCCCATATCTTTCTGCTTGTCGTACACACTCCATTGACCAAATTCCTCGTCGCTGCTTTCTTCTTCCTCTTTATCCTTGTCCTCGTCTTCGTCCTTCTCTTCGTTTTCTTTATAATGGTGCTTCAACTCGGCTTCAATCTCTTGAAAAATAGCTTCACGTGTTTCCCGCCATTCCGCCATCCAGGCCACAGCGTCATTAAGTGCCTCCGTGCGTTCGGCCATCAACCGCTCTTCTTCACTTTGCAGTGTTGTTTGCGTTTCTTCAATGGCATCCTTTTCCGCCTGGAGCTGGTCAATACCTTCCTGCGCCGCTTCCTGCTGTTCGCTCAGAAAGGCATCTGTTTCATCCAGCGTACTTTCTGATTCCTGCGCTTCTTTTTCTGCCTGTTTTGTCTGGCCGGTACGCGTGTCGGCTTCGGCAATGCCCTTGCCGGTAGCGTCAATGGAAGCCTCGGTTACTTCGATGTTCTTTTTGGGGCCGCCTTGCAGTTGATTTTTGTGGGCATCGCCGGGTGTAGCGCCCACACGCTCCAGCGGCCACATGAATAGTTTGATAAAGCCAATAATTAGCCCGGCCATTCCATCTAGCTGCAAGCCTTTTTGCTTGTTTGTCTGGCTGTCCTGGTTAGTTTGTGTGGCTTTGCCGCGCAGCGCATCCTGTTTTTGCAGCTTTTGGTTGATGTCCTGCTTATGAGGCTGCATGGCCTCTTTGTTACTGGCAACCACATCCCGCTGGGCCTGGAAAATCTGCTTTTGGTTTGCGGCCACTTCGGTGGCGGCATCAATCTCCCGGGTTTGGTTTTCCAGCCCCAGTCGCTGCCGCCGCAGGTGCATAATGGCAATGGCGTTGGCGTCCAGCTGCTTGCGTACGTCTTTTTCCGGCGGTGTGCCATATTCAGCCAGCGGCGGCGGGGGTAGTTCTTGGCTGCGCTGCTGCAGCCGCTCAATGACCAGGTCTGAGACATCGGGAATGCCGTACTGTGCCAGAAATTTTTTCTTGTAATCGGCTTTTTCTTCGCTGCCTTCCTTCATTTCGGCCACGTTTTCAATGCTGAAGGGACTGATGCGCGGGTCTTCCAGATATTCTGTACCGACCAGCATGTCGTCGGCCTGGCGTTCTTCCTGGTATTTTTCGGAGATGCCGGGGCGGATGTTGTCGCGGGCTGATTGTTTCATGCCGCGCACGTGGCGGAGCAGTTTGGCCTGTCTGTCCATCAATTTTTCCGGGTCGGATTCGTAGTAGAGCATGTCGATGACGCGGAAGGCAATGGCAACGGGGCGCAGGCGGCGGATGAGCAGGTTGATCATGATAACGGTTTGTCCCATTGGGCTGAAAACGGCCGTTACCGCATTCACAATGGGCACAGCCCATTTGAACAAGTAACCAATAAAAGGCAGCCGCGCCATTGCCGCAAAAATTTTGGCAGCGATATAAAGCACATCAAAAAAAGTGCGAATGACATTCACTACATTACGCACCAATTCCAGCACGCCAATGATAATTTCAATGGCGCTGGCTGCTCGTGCCCAACCGCTGGCGCCTTCTTCAAACAGCCCCTTGAAGCCATCTCCAATATCCTGGAACGTCTTTTTGAACGCGCCTTTAGTATCCTTCCACCAGGCAGATGGCCCCTCAGTGTAAAATGAATCGCCAATTGCGTTATTACCGCCAAAGGGGATGGCGTCGGAAATGACACCAACGGCCAGATTATGCGGGCCAAGAAAGTTGCCATCACCGCCCACACCGCCGCTGAGGGCATCCATTACCATTTGCTCGCGCGCTGCTTTGTCCACTTCAATGCCGGTGGTGTCTCCTTCCAGCCCGGATAAATCCAGCCCCATATCGGCAAAGTTACCCAGCAGGAAATTGTCATATTTGCCAACTTCGGCATCCCAGTCGGGCAAGGCTTCCGCTTTGGTTTCCAGCCAGCCCAGGCCGCCGGTATCGGCTTCCGGTTCGGCATAGTCCAGTGTGTCCTGATTGACCTTGTCGCGGGCTTCTACTTTTGACGACTGCCTGTTGGGGAATTTGGGGCTGGGTATGGTGCGGCTGAAGCTGCGTGGGCCACCGGTTTGTGCTGCCTCTGCACTGCCGGGCGTATCTATAGCTGATGTTTTTTCTGACTTTTTTCGTTCAGCGGCTTCTTGCCCACGCGCGGCTTTTCTTTCTGCTTCGGCGCGTGCTTTTTCGGCTTTGCCACGCTGGATGGCGGGTGGATTGGCCGGTTTTTGCTGAATCTGGCCGTTAGCGGACGGACTGGCAGGCGGCGGGCTGTTCTCAGGTTGGCGCTGGACAGGTTTGGGTGGGGCTGCGCCTTGCTGAACAACGTGGGTGAGTTCGTGTGCCAGTAATTTTTGGCCGTTGTGGCTGTGGGGGTCGTAACGGCCGTTTCTAAAGAAAATATCGCTGCCGGTGGTAAAAGCTTCGGCATCCAGGGCACGGTTCAGCGTGTCGGCTTCGTTGTTCGTGTGTACCCGCACCCGGCTCAAATCACTCCCCAGATGGCTTTCCATTTTGGCCTGCACCGTCGGCGGCAGGGGGTGGCCGCTGCCCCGGCTGCTTTCTATTTTTTGTTCGATGGGGCTGTCCACTTCCCGACTGTGGGCATCATACCCCGCCATTTCGGCAAAGGGTGGTGCGTGTTCCGGCATCAGCGCCACGCTGTTTTCGGGAGCATCTTCCTCTTCTTCTACAACGGCCGTTTCCGGGCTGCTTCTCTTTTGTACCGCACCGGCCACTTTTTGGAACAACGCCCCTTTCAACTGGTTGGGCACACCCCGTCGGATGGGGGAAGCTGGCGGGGCTGCCGCATCAGGAACGGCCGTGCTGCCGCCATGCTCGCCATTTTTACGCTGTATTGGGTTATTGTCTCCATTGCCGCCATCCGCACCACCAACAGGCGGGACATGTTCCGGTGCGCTATCGGTCGCTTCGGCCACCGTCTCTGCTTCCGGTTCTACATGTTCTACATGCTCACCGGCGGCCAGCGAGAGGGCGCGTTGGGTGACAGTATGTGTTAGCGCAGTCAGAGTGGTAGTGGATTGAGCGGCTGGTGGCGTACGGCCGCTGCTGTCATTTTGGGGCGGGGTATGCTGCGTCTGTTCTGTGGGAGCTGCTTCAGCAGCAGGCGGCGGGGATGCGCGCTGCGCCGTGCTGTCCGGTGGTGGACTGGCTTCGATTGTTGGCAGCGCATCGGCTACCGCTTCCGCTTCTTGCTCAAACGGGTCATCCGGCTCATTTACCGTCAATTTGGGCTGCAGGGGCAGGGTACGGCCGTTTGTGGCTAACTGCCTCCAAAAGCGGTTGCCATAGGCCCGCTGTACCCCCCGCACTCCGGCCAGCGATGCCTGGTGTGGGTTGGCAACAGCCCGCTGCACTGCCTGCCGGTCTGCAAATTCGCCCGGCTGTAATTGTGCGCCATCCGGCTGGGGCGTTTTCGTTGGTGCTTTCTGCTTTCGTTGGGGAGACGGCCGTTTCGCTGCCTTTCCCGTCTGTGCCTCACTCATTGTTCCTGCCTAAAACTCTAACTGCGACCACATCACATCCACATCCAGCTTCGTATCAAATTCCAGCACATAATTGGTGTGCGCCGGTTTGTATGACTCAATCAATTGTTCAATCAATTCCCGGTTCACATCCCGCTCCCGAAAGGGCAAGCGCACAGTGAACGTATGGGGTGGCTGGTTTTCTTCAATAATTTGCGGTGGTCGCCCTGTATAAATTTCCAACAAACGTGACAAGCCCCACTTTGTGCCGCGTCTGGCAGCCAACTTGTCTATTTCCCGCAAGACGGCGCGCCGCTGCTCATCGCTCCAGGTATGGTCAAACCGGAAGCCAAACCAGGAGGCCAGCCAGGCCACAAATGGCGGCGGCGCGGTGTCCGGGTTTAGAAACAGGTCAAAATTTTCCACGTTCCAGCTTACAGGCAGCAAAATGGCTTCAAAAATTGCCATAAAACGGCTGGTAAAATCGTCGTGAAAGATAGCGGGCAGATATTTCAGGTAGCGCACGCTGTGGCGTTCCAAACCCGGTGGTGTCGTGACCGTGTCATCCGGAGGCGGAGGCGGCGTACGCAAGTAGTCTGGCAGCAGCCGGTCAGGCGGGCTGCCATCATCGCCGCTGGCTTTTGTTGTTTCCGGCTCTGGTTCTGTGCCTGTTTCTGCGGCGACGGCCGTTTCCATCTGTGCCGGTTCTTCTGGCGGTGGGGGTAATTGGACAACGGCCGTAAACGGGCCAAATTCCAGTTGATCACCCGGCTGCAAGGAAACGGCCGTTTGCGCCGGAATCAACTCTCCATTGACTACCGTGCGACTGCGGCGGCGGCTCAAATCCGTAATGACCAACCCCGCCTCACTCACATCCAGGCGGGCGTGTTCACGCTGCACCTGCGGGTCTGCCAACTGAATGTCACAAGATTCCGTCCGCCCAATCAGATAACTGCCTGCCGTCAGATCAATCTGCTGGCTCACGCCATCCGGGGCTGTTATTTCCAGTTGAAACAAAATCGTCTCATCCATCCGTCATCGTCTCCGTTACATTTCGGCGGCAAACAACAACTGCCCGCCCCATTCATCCTCAGCCGCTTCCTCTTGCCCTGGGGGGAACGTCGCGTTGAGTTCCAGATGCAAATAGAGCTTCTCCTCATGCCGGTAACGGCTTAAAAATTGCTGCAGCCTGTCCAGCGGCAAATCGGCCACTTCCTTTTGTGCCACATGCAGTGAAGCCGTCGCTGTCAGGCCGCCTTCGCCAAAGGGCTGGTTTTCGGCAACTGTCACGGCCGCTTCCCCGGCGGCGGCCTGCATTTGCTGCCACAATGCCGGCCCCAACGGCACACGCAGAATGCCATCCGTTTGCACCTGGGCCGAGACGGTAGGCATAGTCACATCGCCAAAGTGACAGGCAACCAGTCCCACCCACCGCTTGATGAGTGACTGCCATTCTGTTTGGGGCAGGCCGTAGTTGCGCAGCTGCAAGGCCGGCTTGATGTCCAGTTCCAGTACGCCGTTGTGCAGCCGGGCTTGTGGCTCAAATTCGTATTCGTCGGCATCGGCGATGGCTTCGGTGAGGGACGGCCGTTCCCCGGCCAACAACCGCTGGACGTAGGCATTGCCATATTGCCGCTGCAACGCACTCACCGGCAAAAAAGACGGCCGTTTATCATTCTCATCCGTTTTCTCATCACGCTGGCGAGCAGAAACCACCATCTCATCATCCCGACGTTTGCCTTTACGCCGCTTGTACTTCCGCATCATTCACCAACCTACACAAAAACAACTTCATGGATACCCGACGCTACCACCCCATGCGCCACCACATCTACCCGATCTACCGGCTGACCGATCCGTTCTCCGCCGGGCGCAGCCATAAACAACGACACATCCCGAATAAAAGCCACACCCTCCACGTTTTGCAATGCCTGGTAAATATCGGCTACAAACAAATCACGACCAAACGGCCAGCCTTCCCCTTCTGCGCCGCCAGTGAGTGGATTCAAAAAGCGGTACAGGCGTGCTAATACATTCCTTTCCACCTGTCCTTCATCCACACCGGGCAGCGCACCCAAACGAACCTGCACGGACACCCAACGGTAAGCGGGAGCACGCACATTGAGTGATGTGGTCAGTAGCCGTCGTTCATCCAGATAGGCCGTGATGGCCTGCTGGTCTGCTTCATTCAGCTGCAAATCATCCGGCGAGAGATACCCGGCCGGATAGCGCACGCGGGGAATGACCAACACATATACCTGCCCCGGCTGCACATTGGGCACATCTACCGGCCGGGCTTGCAAACAGCGTACGCGCGCCACCCGCCCTGGCAGTGCCCGCTGTGCCAGATATTCAAAGTCAGCAGCACTCATCGCCCGGTCGCGGGCACGAATGGCTAGTGGGGCACGCATCATGGCCGCTTCGACAGTTTCTGCGTCCATGCCTCCCTGTGCTGGCTGCCGGTTGCTGACACGAGCGATATAGGGAATGGCTGTTTTCAGGGTGTTGATGACGCCTGCGTCCACATTGCCTGCCAGCCCGCCGCCCACACGGTAACGCCGAAAGGTGAGTGCAGCCCCGCGTGGTGGCACAGCCCCAAACATGTGGATGGAGCCATCTTGTTGGCGAATGGCTGGCCCAAAACGCAGCTCGCCGCTGACGTTGTCCAGGGTGAAATGGTTGTCGGCGGCGGTGGATTGGGCAAAGTCGCTGACTTCTTGCCAAAGCTGCTGCTGGCCGTTGTGTTCTACCAGCAGGGTTTCGCCGGGCTGGCGGGTGAGCAGGGGGGCTTTTTGCAGCTTGAATCGCTGGCCGGGTGTGCCGTCGCTGTGACCGAGGAATTCATTGTGGATGGTTTGGGCGTGAACGGCCGTTGTTGTGCCCCCCCAGCTTTGCGCTGTCACCTGAATAAGTTTGGGTGTTTCCTGATACGGCCGCATTCCCCGCTGCCGGTCGGCGGTAGAGATGGGCAAAACCCGTGCCCGTACCCAGTAGAGGCTTTGGTCTTGCAGCCGTAGTCTGCGCATAGTCGGCAGGTGTAAATGAACTTCTCCGGGTACATTTAGCCCGCGTGTGGTGTCCATATCCACCTCACACGGCTGCCAGCGCTGTGCTTCACTGCCGGTTGCCGCTTCCCAGATGATGGGGGGCAGGGTGGGGTCAATTCCGGCGCCGCTGGCGGTATCCCATACCATGTTCAGTCCCAAAATGTGGTGGCTCAGGTCATTGGCAAAGCCAAAGTAGAGCGCGTCATTGGCCTGGGGCACGGGCGAGAAGATGCTGACCGGGTCGTAGCCGTTGAGCAGATGACGTAAATTGTGGCTGATGAACTGTTTTTCGTTGACTTTTTGGGTGGCGATTTCGGAGAGAACGGCCGTTAACCGGGGCGGCTGAATGGTAAAGTCATGCTGGGTGGTGAAGACGACAGCCCGGTCGGTGGCTGTTTGTGTTGTAGCCACTTCGACGCCAGCCGGAATGAGAACGGCCGTTTCCTGGGGGGCAGTCAGCCAAAACGTCACCGGCGCCTGTGCCGGAACAGGTGCATCCAGCGTAATACCCAGCATGTTGAGAAACTGAATGTAATGCCGGTCGGGAATGCGATTCATCCGGTACAGCATCATCTCCGTCATCCAGGCAAACAACTCGATGATCATAATGCCGGGATCGCTGACATTGTGGTCGGTCCACTCCTCACAGTGGTGGGGAATGCGCTTTTTGGCTTCGTCCACAATTTGCTGGAATTTGCGATCATCCAGGATGGGTGCAGGTAAGCTCATGTTGTCTCCTACAGAAAATTACAAATTACAAATTACAAAGCATCCTTGCTGCGTTTGCTAAAAATGACAATTGCACCACAAAGGTCATTCTTGCTCCGGTATGATGTAAAATGGATAAACCAGAGTGCGTTCATCGTTGGTGGATTTGACCTGATACGTGATGTGGATAAGCAGGCGATTGTCGGCATCGGGGTCTGGCATGGCTTCAACGGCCGTTACCAGCACACGCGGTTCCCACATTTGTAACGCCTCTTCCACATACTGCTCGGCGCGGGCGGCCGTTTGCAGGTTATTGGGTTCAAAGTAAAGCTCATGCAAGCGGCTGCCAAAAGTGGGGCGCATCACACGCTCACCGGGGCGCGTGCCCAAAATGATGTGAATGGCCTGTTCCAACTCGCTTTGCTCTCTGGTGAGGGCAAAGCCGCCTTGGGCGCTTACGCCCAATGGATAGCCGATGCCTTGCCCAATAATTTGACGGCTCATCGCGTACTACTCTCCAATGAAAACATTGCTGCCCGTGACGACAATACGGCCGTTTGTGTTTGGCACAGGGTCAGCGCATGTTTGCACTTTGTCACTTTGGCGGGCGGCGGGACGGCCGTTGATGAACACGGTACGGCTGCCGGTAACAATTGTGCCCGTGTTGGTTGGTGGCGTTTGAAAAGCAATACCCGGTGGTGCCGGTGTGTGGGGTGGGGTGTTAACGGCCGTACTGCCCACAGTGGCGGCGGAACGGCCGTTGATAAACACCGTCGCGCTCACATTGCCAGTGATGGGGCCGGAAAACGGGTGCGGCAAAGAAAGCGGCGCACTCCCGTCCGGCGGCAGTACCAGGTGCATATCAGTCGCCACAATGCGATCCCCCTGTTTTACGGCTGCTTTTCCTGTCGTCATCACATCCTTCCC
>CAZRIB010000082.1:10265-11843 GCA_964600035.1 uncultured Ardenticatenaceae bacterium
TCAATTCAAATCAATCCGGCTGCCCTGTACCTTGACGCGCCCTTTGGCGGTCAGCTCCAAATTGCCATCAGCCTCAAGGCGCATGTTGCCCCGGCTGTGTATCGTCACCGTCTGCTTGTTGTCGTCCAGCGTGATGTGCAGACCATTTGCCGTATTGATGGCGACCTGTCCGGCGGCGTCATCAAAAAGCAGGCGATGGCCGCCGGGCGACTGCCAGATGTTGATGCGGGACGGGTCACCAGATTGGGCGGCTTTGGGCAGCGGTTTTTGCCCGCTGCGCAGCCCACCCAGCACAAAGGGGCGGTTAAAGTCACCCTGTTCAAAAGCCACCAACACTTCTTCGCCAACAAGGGGAACGGCCGTTACATCACCACCACTCACCGCCACGCGTGCCCAATCACTCTCCACTTCCTCGCCCAGCCAGGGAAACGTAACCTTCACCCGCCCCCAATGGCGTGGGTCTTTGTTGTTGGTAACAACGGCTGGCACAACGCCGCACCACTGGTCAGCAGACTGCGTTTGGTCTGGCGCAAACAGCAGCCCGGCGCGCAAGCCGCGCACAGAAAAATGTGTCGTCAGGCCATCCTGCAAGGTGTACTGGTGGACAGCCTGGGTGATGAGATAATCGCCGCTGAACCGGCGGCCAATGCCGCTTAGTTCGGCCACACACCCGGCCTGCACGTCTGGCCGCCGAAAGGCCGACCCGTCAATTTCCAGATACGCACCGCTGAGTTCGTCCATGCGGGCGGCAGCCATCAAGTCCGCTTCGGCCTGATTGGTAACCGGCTCATTGGCAATGATCTGCCGCCCGGAACCAATGGCTTTTGCCCAGTCACGGCCGTTTTGGGGCAGACCATTGTTTGGAAATAAACGGCCGTCTGCTGCCCGCCCCACAATCGGCATCAGCTTTTCCACATCCCAGCCACGCACCACAACTTCATTCACCTGCTCTGTCACCGTCAGGCGCGGGTAAACGGCCAGGTTATCCTCACCCCAGCGCAGCGTAACGCGCGGTCGGTTAGTGGGAGACGGCCGTCTAAAGAAAAGCGTCTTGTCCTGCACAAAACATTCAAAGCCAATACGTCGGGCACGTGCCTGCAAAAACGCCAAATCCGACTGGTTATGCTGTACCAGATGGTCATACACAATCTCCGTCTGCTCCACTGCTGCTTCCAGCCCGGCGGCAGCGGCCATTTGTTCTGCCAATTCACTGTCCCGTACATTCAAAAACGCCCGGCTCTTCTGTTCCCGGTACAGCCGGTGCGAGCGGTCATAACCCACTACTTGCATCTCAGCAATGCCGCTGGCCGGAAAAACCGGCTCTAAACCGGTCACTTCACCGACAATGAGCGGCACAGGACGGCCGTTTTCCGCCAGTGCCCCAATCTCCACCACATCCAGCAGGTCAAACCCGCCGCCTTCAATCAACGTCAACTGCGCATCAAAAAAGCGAATCACAAACGCATCCGGCAGCAAATTGTGTTGTTCCACTGTCAAATCTGCCAGATTCGACATGAACTCACCGGCCAACAACTGCCCATTCCGCTTGATATAAACCTGACTGGCAAGATTGGCAAT
>CAZRIB010000083.1:0-1380 GCA_964600035.1 uncultured Ardenticatenaceae bacterium
TCAACAGGGCAAACAAATCCCGCAGCGAGTAAAAATCCACGCCATCACTGACCCAATCAGGCGGGCGGTTGGTCCAGTTGAGCAGCGCCCAGCGCGCCATCACATCTAATTGCGCCGGGGAGACATCCCAGTAATCGGGCGGGGCGACCATGTTGATGACATCGGCGCTGTTGACGAAGCGGGAGCCGGGATTGGCAGGCAGCACCTCATCCAGCAGGTAGTCGAGTGTTTGCAGACTTTGTTGGTAAAACTGCTCCTGCTGCTGCGGCGTGTTCAGCAGGTCGGGCGGCAGTTCTGGCGCGTCCGGGTGGGCGTAGCCGTAAATGGTGGGGCTGTTGTTGAGACCCTGTTTGGTGTAGATGAATTTGGAAGCCAGCCCGGTGAGGACGATGTTGGGGCGCGTCCGGTCTAGTCCGGCCAGCATCCCTTGCGCGTACTGCGGGCCGCGCAGGGGGTCAATGCCGCGCGTGCCGTCAATGGGGCTGCCGCCGGTCATTTTGATGACGTTGTCCGCCCAGAAGATGGTGGAGGATGTTTCGTTGGTGGGGGTCAGCCGCGCCATCAAGGCGGCCACGGCGTCCCGCCGTTCGCCGGAAGCAAAGGGGCCGTGGTCGGGGTAGCCGAAACCAAGCAGACGGCCGGGCAGGATTTTTTGGGCGGCGTGGCTGGCAGGGCCGCCCTCGTAGGCGGTGTCGGATTGCAGGAATGTGCCGCTAACGAGTTGGACGGGGCCAAAGTTGTTTTGAACGGCCGTAATCCCGCCGCCGGTGGGTTCGATGCAGCCGCCGTAATTAATGTCTTTGAGGCAGCCCAACCAATCCACCATGCCGTTAACCAGCTCTTCCCAGGGGGTGGTGTCGGTGAAGCTGTTTTGGGGGCGGTTGGCGTAGGTGCTGTCATGGTGGGCGTGGTAGCCAAATTCGACGAATCCGGCCTGATTGGCGGCGCGGAGCAGGTCGAGGACGCCGGTTTGGGGGTTGCGTTCGGCGACGGTGCGGGCATCTGACCCCTGGAACATGATGGTCCAGATGAGGTTGGCGTCGGGATGGCTGGCGGCGCGGGCTTCTACTTCGGGCACAAAGCGGATGTATCGTTCTTCGCTCAACTCGTGGTTGAAGGGGTCTTCGGTGTGGGTGAAGAGGAAGAAGTAGAGGGGCTGCTGGCCGCCGCTGCTGCCTGCCAGTTCGGGGACGGGGGCGGGGGTGAAGGCGTCGCCGGTGAGAGGAGGAGCAGCGGGTTCGCTTGATGGTGTTGGGCTAGTGGCGGGCGTCTCGTTGGCGGTGCAGTCGGCCGGGCAGTTTTGGGTGTTTTCGGGGCCGCTGCAGACGCCGTCGCCGCAGGGTTGGGCCGGATGATTGGCAGCCGGTTGGGCTGTAGCGA
>CAZRIB010000083.1:1480-6589 GCA_964600035.1 uncultured Ardenticatenaceae bacterium
GCTGGTTGGGTTGTTGGTTGGCCGGTTTCGTTTGCGCCGCAGGCGGCGAGAACGGTGGCAAACAGCAGGAGGAGAAAAAAGTGATGTTTCATGTTGATTTCTCCCATGTAAAATTAATGATGCACAAACACGGATATTCCTTATTGATTTATTGTGTAAACGTCAATGCGGGCGTCGGTCATGTAGCCGGCGTAGATTTCCCGGCGAACGGGGTTCCAGGCGAAGGCGGGAGGCAGCAGGACGGCCGTTTCCGCCAGCGGCTGCGTCCATTGTGTGGCCAGCGTATCCCGATCCAGCGCGGCCAGAACGGGGGTTAACCGGCTGCCTCTGCCGTCCAGCCGCGCCGTCAGGTAACGGCCGTTCGTCTCATCCAGGGCAAAAACAACGTCGCCTTGCGCCAGCGACCGTCCTGTGGCCGCGCCGGTTACGCCGTCAAACTCTAACGGGCCGACAAAGAGGCGGTTGGCGGTCGTATCGGCAAAGAGCAAATCTGCCATTTTCATGGTTAACGGCCATTGTCTGCGTATGCTTTGCTGCCCGATGAGGGCGTATCCCTGCGTCGTGTCATACGTCAGCAGTTCCAGGTTATCTTGATCGAAGACGTAGAGGCGGTTAGCGGCGGGGTTAACGGCCGTTTGCAGGTTGCCGGGGCCGCCGCTTTCATCGCCGGGCAGCGTGCCAGGGACATCAATCAGAGTGACGGCCGTCATCGCTTGCCAGTCCACAACAGCAACCTGCCCAAATTCCGGGTAGGCAGCATAGGCCAGGTGGTTTTGGCTGTCAATACTCAAATCAGGCAGGCGGTCTGTGCTGCCGGGGGGCAGCCCCAGGGGGATGGAACCGAGCAGGGCGGGCGCGCCGGTGTAATCGTACACGTCCAGTGTGCTGTCCCAGGCGTTGAGAACAAAAAGGCGGTCGCCGGCGGCGTTGGGTTCCAGAGGAATGGGCCAGATGCCGTTAGCAAAGGTGCTCATTTGCCCCGCTACCAAATCAAAAGCGGCCAGATAGCTGCCTCCCAGACGACTGTCGGCGGTGAGGTAACGGCCGTCGCCGGAAACAACCATATCTTCCACGCTGTCGCCCAGGCGCAGGGGAACGGCCCGGTCAAAAGAGGCCGAATCCACGCGCCAGACGATGGAAGCGTCGCCGTTGGGCAGGTAGATACGGCCGTTGGCCGGGTTGTACGTCATGCGGTGTGTTTTGTGCCCTACCTCAAACTGGTTTTGCAGACGGCCGTCGCCCACGTCATACACCGCCACTTCACTTTGATTGGATGTGATTTGCCCGGCTGCCGCCGCCGCTGCTCCCACGAAGATGAGATGGCCGGAATCAGGCAGGTACGCCATGTCTTCCCTGTCCAGATTGTCGGCCAGGGGGAAGGAAGTGAGTTCACGGCCGTTTTCATCAAGCAGCAAGGCGACGCGATCAGAAGCCAGGGCGAACTGCGCCTGCGCCGGGTCGTAGTCCATCCAGAGGAAGGCGCTTTGGGCAGGGGCATTGTAGGCGATGGGGTCGGTGAATTGCCCGGCGGCGGCGTCAAAGACGTAGATGAGGTGTTCGATGTTGTGCTGCCCGGCGGCCAGGATGAAGATGCGGTCGGTGGCGGCGTCGTAGACCATAGGGCCGCCCTGCTGGCCGGGGAGGGGGGCGGAGATGACCTGGGTGAAGGTACGGCCGTCGTACCCGCGCAGGGTGTTATCTTGCAGGGCGTAGAGACGGCCGTGTCCCGTGTCGGCAACGAAAAGTTGGCCGGATACCCCCTCAATTGGCGTCCGGGCGAGCTGCGTCTTGTTGTTCAAGTCCATGCTGGTGAGTTCGCTGCTGGTGGCATTGAAAATGTACAAAATGTTGGCTGCCGGGTCCAGGTAGAGGTATTTCAGGCTGGGGGACGGCAGGCCGGAGTCGAACACGTCCACCCATTCTTCTGTTTCCCCGTCTAACACGGCAATGCCAGGCGTGAGAATACCGGCCACATACACGCGATTGTGAACGGGATCGCTGACGGCTGTAAACAGTTTCAGGACGTTTTCAGCGAGCGGCCGCTGCAGCAGGGATAGCAAATCCAGGCTGGTCTGGTAACACAACGGGTCGCCGCAAGGGGTGGGCGCAGTGAGGGGTGGGAATGCGACTTCTGCGATTTGTGTGTTTGCCGGCTGTGTGGACGCGGCTGGCTGGGCGGCGGGTTCTGGTGTGGTGGGAGGAACGGCCGTTGGTGGGTTGGCAGATTGGTTGGCTGCCGGGCTGGCCGGGGGCGCGGTTGTGGCCTGTGTCTGGTTGGCGGCGCAGTCGGCCGGGCAGTTTTGGGCGTTTTCGGGGCCGCCACACACGCCGTCGCCGCAGGGTTGGGCCGGATGATTGGCAGCCGGTTGGGCTGTAGCGACGGCCGTTTGCGTTGGTTCAGGCACAGGATTGGTCTCGGCGGGAGCGCAAGCCACAATGATCATGGTTAAAAGAACAAAAAGAAGCAAAGTGTAATGTTTCATGTTGGTTTCCTTGTTTCAGATTTTATGAACGGTTTTTCCGCCATTCATCTATCGCTGCCACCGCGAAGAGCGGGGCCATCAGAAAAAGCAAGAGGCCAATGCCCAGGACATGGTAATTGTCCCAATCCAGAAGGGAGGGCGCATGGCGGACAACTCCCCAGCCGATCCACATAGTCAGCAAAGCAACTGGCAGCAGTATGAACGCCAGACAGCCCAGCCAGATTGCGTGACAACCACTTTTTAGGTTTTTCAAAGCAGCGCCGCCAAAATGAATTTACCCGGGCGGGGCACGGCCGTTTCCTGGACAGCAGGCGGGTTGGCTGGTTGGGTTGTTGGTTGGCCGGTTTCGTTTGCGCCGCAGGCGGCGAGAACGGCCGTTACCAAAATCAAGGTGAATAGCTTGAGATGTTTCATGTATCCCTCTGTAATCAGCAAATAGAAAGCCGGGCATATTATTTTTGCCGGTAAACAGTGACGAGGCATTGTATGCCTTGCCCGCTGCGGGCTATGTCATATGACACGAACAGGGTATCGCCATAAAGCTGCAGCCAGGGGCGTTGGGCGTTACCCGCATCGGTTACGGCCGTTACTTCAATTTGCTCCAGCCGGTTCCAATCCATATCAAAAATATCCACCAACACATCCCCATGCCCGTGATTGCCCCGATGGTAGGCGATGTAAATACGGCCGTCGGCCACTGTGCCCCCCATTGACCATTGGGCATTCTCTTCCAGCAAGATGCTGCCCACAAAGTTCCAGTCTGCGTCGTAAAGATAGGCTTTCAGATTGTTGCGCAAGAAATTGTCGGCAGCGATGTATGCAAACCCGTCGCTGTAGGGGATGAGCGTTCCGCCGTTGATGTTTGGCTCGTCGTCCAGCACATGGTCTTCCAGTAGATTCAGCTCTGTGTCGTAAATCCACAGATGGGTGTACAGGTCTGCACCTGGGTCTGCATCCTTGTTGGAGCGCATGTCAGGATTGTCGGGATTGTAGATGTCGCTGAGGTACAACTTTCCATCCCACACTCGCAGCATCTGGTCATTGGCGGCGTGGCCTGCTGGCAGCGGCACAACTACGTCCTGCACCAGGTTGAAATCCAGGTCGTATTTGCTTAACAGCCAGCCATCCGGGTGGGCATTGAGCAGGTAGTAAAAACGGCCGTCTGTGTCAACAGCCAGGTCACCGCCATGTTCAGAGAACAACACCGGCTCAGTCTGGAAGGTAAGGTCGTTCCCCAGCAGGCGATGGGCATCACCCTCGTAGCGGCGGGCTTCTTCCATTTCACGCATGTTGAACGCGCCGCCAAAAATGACATCGTAGCCAGCCCCGTCTGGACGCTGGAAGAGGCGGCAGAACCCGCCCAGGTCAAACCGCTGACCGGACGGCATGGTGGCGATGAGGGTGGTCTGGTACTGCCAGCCGCTGTTGGGGTCGGTGGCGGCGTTGACCTGCGCCAGGTAGTCGGCCTGGGGCAGCACCTCTGTTGATTGGGCATTGGTGTACATCGCCATGCCGTTGTCGCCGGGCGGCGGATTGTTTGGCTGCCCTTGCTGCCCCTGCGGCGGTGGATTACCGGGCTGTCCCGGTTGGCCTGGTGGCGGATTGTCCGGCTGGCCGCTAAACCCTTTGTAGAAGAAGGCATAACTGCCATCGGGCAAGGCCGCCAGTGACGGGTCTGCGCCGCCGCCGGGGATGAAATGGCCTTCTTCCACCGTCCATGTCTGGCCGCCGTCGCTGGAGATGAGGCTTTGGCTGAGGTAGAGGCGAATACGGCCGTCCGGCATCGCCGCCAGTTCAGGAATACCCGGCATGGTGATGGTAACACCGGTCAGTTCAAAGTTGGCGCCGTCATCGCTGGCCGCCAGCAGGGTTTCGCCGTTACGGGTCATCGCCAGCAGCCAACGGCCGTCTGCCAACTGCACCAGGCTGGGGTCAGTGACGCCTTCCACGGCGATGAGTTGCTGCTCAACGGTGAAGTGGATGCCGTCGTCGGAGATGGCGCTGTAGATGGGGTGGGGCTGGTTGGGGTCGGGCGGCGGCCCACCGACGAAATTGCCCAGGAAGTAGACGAGGCGGTAACGGCCGTCTGCCAAACGTGTGATGTCGGGGTCAACGGCGTTGCCTTCGAAACGGCCGTCTAGCTTCACACAGTCCACAATCTCCCACGCGCCGGAGTCGGTCTGGCGGGCGGCAAAGATGCCGTGCTGCCCTGGCTCGCCGTTGACAAAGTAGACCCAAAGACGGCCGTCCGGCCCAACCACGCCGTCCGGCACAGAGGCATGTTCCAAAATCAGCTCGCCGTCCCCCTGAAACTGGAGGCCGTCCGGGCTGGTGGTGAGGTAGACCTGATGCTCGTACAGGGGCGATTGGTTGGGAGCACCGGCAGCGCAGGCGGTAGTGGATGGGGCGGCTGTTGTGGTGGGGGAAACGGCCGTTGGCGGAGGCGGCGCAGTGGGTGGGTTGGGTGGTGGGTTTGTTGGCTGGTTTGATGGTTGGCTGGTGGGTTGGGTTGGTTCGCCGCTGCAAGCAGCCAAAGAAATGATGAGAAGTAACAAGAGTAAACAGGTGATTTTTTTCATGGTAATTCTCTATCCTTTGTGAATTGTAGTAGGGGCAGGTCTGAGAC
>CAZRIB010000083.1:6689-11817 GCA_964600035.1 uncultured Ardenticatenaceae bacterium
CTGCCCCTACAAGACCTGCCCCTACAAGACCTGCCCCTACAAGACCTGCCCCTACAAGACCTGCCCCTACTGGTTTACCGCGCTGCCATCAAGCTGCTGACGGTTTCTACCTGTACGCCGACCTGCTGGAACAGTTGGAACAGCGGCTCAATTTGGGCAAAGTCTTGCTCGATGGTCTCGTCGTTGAAGACGATGCCCATGTATTCATCGGAAACGGCCGTTTGCAAAGCGTGCTCAATGTCGTTCAAGTCAACGGCCGCATCCCCCAAATGCCCAATCAAATAACCGGCATTGTAAATCTCTACCACAGGGTAGCCGTTGTGGGTGGTTTCTACCGGCGTGCTGAGCAGGTCATCTTTGGAAGGCGTTTCGCCGGAATCGGTGGCGAAGTACAGCACCCCGGCCGGCCAATCTGTCTCCTCGTCCGACATACCGGCGGAGGTGATGCCCTTTTGTGAGAGCGGGGCCATGAACGCCATCAGGTCGTCCATGCTGCCCAGGTAGCCGGTGTCAGTGGCGTACCAGCCGTCGGTGCGGATGGCGTCCGGGTTGTTGGTGTAGCCGTCGAAGAATTTGTGGGTGGGGCCGTGATGGTGCAGGGCGATTTCGTGGCCGTTGGCTTCCCAGGCGTGGACGGTGTCCAGCAGGCCGCTTTTGTACACGTAGTCTGCCCAGGGTGCGGAGAATTGCAGGGTGACTTTGACGCCGTACTGGTCGGCCAGAGCCATGAACTGTTCCAGTTTAGGCCAGAGGGTTTTGATGCGTGGTCCCCGGCTGACTTCGAGGTGGAAGGCGATGAATGTGCCTTTGGGGCCAACGGCCGTTTCTGTTGGGGCTGCCGTTTCTGCGGCAGGGGTGGCGGTGACAACGGGGAGGAAGGTGTTGGAAACGGCCGTGTTATTCCCCAGTGCCGCCGAACCGAAATTGTCATGTCGGTAGCGGGGCCAGATGGCACGGCCGTAACCGGTCAGGCCGCTGTTTTCGATGATGTTTAGCGTGCCGTCCTCCTGCACCACGTAGATGACACCGTTGTGGATGACGGGGCTGGCGTTGACAGCGGCGGTGGAGGCGAGGGTGTAATCTTGTACCATTTGCCCGTCGAGCGTGAGGATTTGTAAACGGCCGTTCGTCGCCAACAGCACATACTGGTCATCGGCCAGTGTGGGGGAAGCGTGCGCCTTGCTTTTGGGCACTTCTGCCAGCAGCGTTGTCTGGCAATCCGGTGTTACCCGCCACAATTGGCCCGTCCACCCATTTTGGGTATTTGGCACAGTGGCCACAACGTAAGCATTGCCATCCTTGTCCACCGTGGGCGCACCATAAAAACCAACGGTTTGTGTGGGCGGTTCATAGGGAAATTCAACGCGGCACTGTTCTTGCAGGTTCAAGTCCAGCCGGTACAGCGTCGTTTTCATTTCCGAGTCATTGGGGCGGACATACTGCACCCACAAACCGCTTCCATCCGGCACAATTTCCCCGGAAACAGAGTCGGCGTTGGCCCCTTCGTAGGGCTGGTAGTAGCAAGAAGGATCGCCGGGATCGAACGTGGCCAATACATTCAGGTCTGCATCCAGTTTGGTAACAGAGCAGCCGTGCAGATATTCATTTTCCACTTCCGGTTCGCCCATTGTTTGCTTGGCGGAACCCACGTAGAGGTACTGTCCGTCGGTAGTAATGCTGGTTCCTACCCAGGCGCGGAAGCCGTCGTCGGTGTTTCGCTTGTGGACAATGTTGCCACTGCTGTCAATGGCAAAAAGCGCGCCGCAGTCGGGATTGATGGGGTTTTGGCAGTTGTCGTAGGGTGTGTTGACGGTGCCGAAGTAGTAAAGGCCGTTGAGCATGACGCCGCCGCTGTCGGATGTGGTGCCTGCGCCGCCTTGTGTTTGCATGGTGAGGGTAGCGGCGTCAATCAGGCGGAAGGTGCTGCCGAAGGTGGTTGTCCAGTAGAGGAGGTTTTGTTCTGGTGCGTAGAGCAGGGAGGCTTCTCCGGCGGCGCCGTCGTACAGTTGGTAAAGTTGGCCGTCGCTGAGGTTGTAGCCAAACAGGGTGTGCTGGTAGGCGCTGCTGCCGGTGCAGTTGCGGTTGTGTTCGTGCATAGGGTAGATGAGCCAGTCGTTGACGATGATGGGGGTGGCGGTGAGGTTGGCGCAGTCGGTGGTGGGGATTTGCACGTATTTGATGCCGTTGTTTTCGCCGTAGGTGGCATCGGAAATGGGGGGAAGGTCGGTGGTGGTTGTGGTGGTGGAAACGGCCGTTGGGGTTTCAATGGTTGTTGTGGTGGGGGGAACGGCCGTTGCTGGCTGTGTGTTTGGTGGTTGGCTAGTGGGTTCGTTGGTGTTGGTTGGTGTGGGTATTGCAGCTGCCTGGCTGCGGCAGGCTGTGAACAGAAGGGTGAACAGGATTAGAATGAGCAGATGTTTTATGGCTTTCATGAATCTATCCTCCAAAATGTGATGAATGTGATGAGATAGAAAAAGGCACAAAGTGCGCTCCCTCTGGCTGCGTCCTTTATGCCTTCCCAAATACACTCTTACACAATCTGGTGAAGATAGTATTCAAAAAATGTAAACTGTTTGAAAATAGGGTATCTGTACCTATGGGGCTAATCTGTATCGTCGGGGTTATCTTCGTCTTCCGGGAAGCCATGGTAGCGATTGCGGCGGGCAATCATTTCTTCTGCATACAAGTCGGGGTCTGACTCGTAGACCTGCTCCAGGTTGAGGTTGTAGATGGTGTCGGCAAAATCTTCTGTGCCAGGCAGGGTCTCCTCGTCTTCCATGTCTTCTAGCTGCTGCTGCAAAACATCTCGTTCAACCATTTTGCGGGAGATTTGGCGGCGAATCTGGCTTTCGTAGCTGTCGAGCAGGTCTATGCCTTCGGCGGCGGCTTTTTCGGTGTCTTGCATAAAGCGGACGTTGGGGTGGCGGTCTAGCCGTGCCATTTCTTTTTCAATTTCTGCCAGGCGGCGTTTGACGCGGGTGAGTTCGCGCTGGAGGGCTTGTATCAGTTCGGCGGTGATGCTGCTGGTGTCGATACGGCCGTCTCCGTCCGGTTCTAGTGCAATTTGTTCCAATTTTTCCAGGTCACCGGCGGCATATGCCGCATTAATTGCCATCATTAATTGGGTGCGGTATTCACGATCGGCTTCATCCACAGCCATATCCGGGTGAAAACGAAAGGCGAGCTGGCGGTAGAGCTGCTTGAGTTTTTTGCTTTTGTCGGCATCAATCGGTTTGGGTTCAGGGGAAACGGCCGTGTTGTCACGATAGCGATATTCACCATCAGCGGCAGTGTGGTCAGTGTCAAAATGGAAACGGCCGTTGCCACCATTTCCCGTTAATGGGTCATCCCACTGTTCCCCACGCTGCCGGAGCTGTTCCCTGAGTGTCTTGATTTCTGCTGCCAACTCATCCAGACGGCGCACCAAATGTCCCACCCGCAGACGCAGCTTAAACTCAAAATAGTGGATGGCTTTCAGCTTATCGGCCAATTCCGCTTCTGCGTCAACCAACTGCTGGCGCAGGCGTTCCAACTCTGTTTTGAGCGCTTCTGCCTGGGCTTGCCAGTCCGTTTGGGCGGTGATGATTGCGCTTTCTTTTGGTCCGTTGCCATCATTTTTCAATTTTTATGCTCCATCCACATCGCTTTGGCGTTTTGCCAGAGCAGCCTTGATTTCGGCATGTTTTTCGCGGGTGATGGGGTAAGCCCGTACCACCGGAATGCTGATGAGTAGAATGGCCGCTGGAATAAGGGTAACAAAAAGCCGCAGCGCTTGTAAAACAGCATCTGGCTGGGTGGGCAAAGGGCCGCCTAATCCCTGGTTGACATAACCTGTCGCTTCCAGGGTGAAATTGGCAACAGCCAGTCCCAGTGACAGGCCTAATTTTTGCAGGAAAACGAAGAAGCCGTAATAGATACCTTCTCGCCGCTGACCGGTTTCCAGTTCGTCCAGTTCAATGACATCGGGCAGCATACTCCAGGGGATGAGGTAACCAACGCTGACACCTGCCCCGGCAATGACGGCGACGATGAGTACCTGGGTGTATTGCCCCGGTTGGATAGTGTAGAAATAGAGTTCAATGAGTATCCAGATGGTGACGCCGATGTAGTAGACTTTTTGTTTGCCCAGTTTGGCGCTGAGGGGAGACCAGATCATCATGAAGAGAAAGGCGGATGTTTGGATGGCGAGGATAATGAAGGTGAATTGTTCGTCGCTGATTTGCAGCCAGTAACGGCCGTATAACTGCAAGTTGGCCTGCACAAACTGGATGGAGAGCCAGGAAAGCAGGTAAATCAATGTGACGTAAATAAAAGCTTTGTTGGCGAAGGCGATGCGGATGCCTTCAAAGAAGCCGGGTTGGGGTGGCCGTTCTTGCTGGAAAAATTGCTCTTCTGTGTAGGCAAAGGTGATGAAGTTGGAGCCGATGATAAAGAACGCCCAAATGGCTGCGGCGACGGCATTGCCGGTGAGTACATTGTCGAAGCGGGTAACGATTATGCCGTGCAGGAAAGCCGCCATCATACCGCCCAATATGGAGAAGCTGAAGCGATAGGAGTTGAGACTGGTGCGTTCGTCGTAGTCCTGGGTGAGTTCCGGGGTGAGGGCGGTGTAGGGGACGTTTACGGCCGTAAAGCCAATATCCAGCAGCACAGCGACTATCAGGTAATACCAGAATTTACCCGCATGGCTGAGATCAGGAACCAGCCAGTGCAGGAAGAAGGCCAGCCCAAAGGGAATCGCGCCAAAGAGCAGCCACGGCCTTCTGCGCCCCCAACGTGTGTTTGTCCGGTCGGTCAACGTGCCAATGATGGGGTCATTGACACTGTCCCAGATTTTGACCAGCAGAAAGATGATGCCGGCGGCGGAGGGGCGCAGGCCGGCAACATCTAGCAAGAACGCGTTGAGAAAGAACCCGTTAACGGCCGTGACAATAGCCGGGCCTAAATCACCAATACCAAAAGCCATTTTGCGGCCAAACGATAATTTTTGCATCGGGGTAGTTCGATCTGTCATCGTTTCTTCCTGAAATAAGATATAGAAAACCTGGTACCCGTATTCAGTAATCCGTAGCCCGTAATCCGTGTGCTCTACCTCTGGTAATTTCGTCGGAAAACGGTATACGGACTT
>CAZRIB010000084.1:0-9080 GCA_964600035.1 uncultured Ardenticatenaceae bacterium
CGCATCATTGGGGCTTGCTGCGGCAGCACACCGGCGCACATTGCCGCCATTGCCAGTGCCCTGGCCAGCAGTCCGATTGCGCGCAAAGTGCAGGCTGATCCCCCTGCGGAAAACACACCGCCACGCCCACGCCGTACCCACCGGCGCACATCGAGAAGGGAGTAGGGGGATGGTGACGGACGGGGCACAGTCCGAAAGAGGTAAAACAGGACATCTGTAGCTTCCAGGCCACGCCCCATTTCTTGCAGGAACGCAAGGCTGCCACCCCTCGTGCTTTGCCCCATTTTGACCTGGCCTCCAAACAGTTAAGCACATATTCATTAAATTGGTAAAACGTTAAACTAAAGTCTTCTCCCGCCCCAATCCTCCCCACCTTGTTGTTAAGAGAAAGAGGTTGATGTTAAGGGAAATTCTCTGGAATTTTGCACAATACCGCCCGATTTCATCCAAGTTCTTGACAATCAGTTGGTCTCCTGTTACTGTATGTTTAGTAAAACGTTGCACTAAACATCTAAAAATATTCTATTGGGAAATTTTTTATGGCCGAAAAAGTGACGATAATGGATGTGGCTCAAATGGCTGGCGTTTCACCCAGTACCGTTTCCAATTTACTAAACGGCCGTTCCCAACGAATGCGCCCCTCCACTCAAGAACGCATTTATAATGCTATCGAAGAGCTGGGATACACCCCCAACCAGGCTGCCCGTCAACTCAAAACAGGTCACGCACCCATCATCGGCCTCATTGTTCCTTCCGTTGCCAACCCTTTCTTTGGCATCTTTGCCCATCATGTTGAAGCAGCCGCGCTAAAAAATGGCTATCAGGTGCTGCTGGGCAACAGCGGCCGCGATCCAGAAAGAGAAAGAAAATATGCTGAAGAATTATGGGGTTATGGTGTGCGCGGCCTCATTTTTGGCTCTTCTCTGGTGGATTTTCGTCACCTGGATAATCTTATTGCTCGTGGCTTGCACGTTGTGGCCTTTGAGCGGCCAGTTCAAGAAAGGGACCAAATCCCAATTGACAGCGTTGGTATTGACAATAACCTGGCCGCGCGGTTGGCTACCAAACATTTGCTATCACTGGGCCACCGGCGGATTGGTTTTCTTTCGGGGCCAATTCGCACGGTGAACCGGATGGAGCGGCTGGCCGGCTATAAAACCGCTTTGGCCGAAGCGGGTATCGAATCAGACCCGGAACTCATCTGGGATATCGCCCCCAATGGCGGCCGGTACGGCGATTCGCGCGCGGTAGATTTGGGCCGTCAGGGTGCGCAAGAACTCCTCAGCCGCGCCAATCCCCCCACCGCTATTTTTGCTATCAATGATATGTTTGCTTTTGGCGCTTATGCGGGAGCTAAAGACCTGGGATTATCAATTCCTGCTGATTTATCCGTCATTGGGATGGATGACATCCCGATAACGGAAATTGTACAGCCGCCATTGACAACGATTCGGCAGCCCATTGCCCAAATCGCAAACATTGCTGTGGAAAGGCTGCTGGCGCGGTTACAGGGAACAATCGAAGAGGCCCAAGGACATCAGATATTACGTCCACAGCTTGTTGTTAGATCATCAACTGCTCCGGTTCCGTAGCATTTCACTTAGGAAATATCATTCACTTTTTTGTTGACAGCGGTGAAATACTTTAACAGTTTCGCATCAAAGTCAATTCAAAAATGGAAGGAGATTCCTGCGAAACTGGTCTGACCGGGAGTGTTCCTAACCTCAATTAAATATCTTTTCACCATCCTCTCTGGAAATGTCATAACACACAGGACGGTAGCTTAATCTTTGCTGGCTGTCGGCAGTTGCCGCATGCCTTTTGAATAGAGCGACACAATTTTTAACAGGAGATTATGATGCAAATCGATTTGACAGGGAAAACGGCCGTTATCACTGGCGGCAACATTGGCATAGGCAGAGCATTTTCATTGGCGCTGGCCCGATGCGGCGCAAAAGTGGTCGCCACTTATTTTACAAGCGACTTTGAAGAATTTGCAGAGAACGGCCAAACAATTTACGGCCTTCCATTGGATGCCACAGACAGCGCGCAAGTGAATAGCGTGATGGCACAAGCGGCAGAAAAATTGGGGGGCAAAATTGACATCCTAATCAATAATGCCGGTGGTTTGCTGGGGCGTGTCAAAGTTTCCGACATGAGCGATGAGCATTTCCACAATGTCATGAATGTAAACTTCAGCAGTGCCTTCTACTGCACCCGTGCCGTTTTACCTTACATGCCCGACGGCGGCCGCATTGTCAATTTATCCTCGTTGGCGGCGCACGATGGCGGCGGCAATGGTTCGGTGATTTATTCAGCCTCGAAAGCGGCTGTGATTGGCTTTACTCGCGGCATGGCCAAGGAATTAGGGCCGCGCAAAATCACGGTCAATGCGTTAGCCCCAGGCTTCATCGCCAACACGACCTTCCATAACACCTTTACGCCTCAAGCGGTACAAGAGGCCATTGTTAGCAAAACTCCGATTCAACGAGCCGGTACTCCTGATGACGTGGCGTATGCCGCGCTTTATTTGGTATCTGAGATGGGCAGCTTCATTACTGGTGAGTTGATGGAAATCAACGGTGGGTTGTATTTTGCATAGTAACACGTAAGGCGCGTCTGGTTACGCATTACGCATCAAGTCAGGTCATCATGCGTTTGTTTTCTGAGGCCACGATCGAACAGGCCAAACAGAAAATTGAATCGACAACGTGGGTCAGGGAAGGCTGGCAGGCTGTCGTGCAGCGTGTTGCGGCCTGGCAGCCTGATCAGATTCCGGCGGAAGCGGGTGGTTGGATTCATAATTACATCTGCCCCGAACATTGGGAACCGCTGTTGTATGATGGCAATTTACCTCACCAGCATCGTTGTCCGGCCGGGCATGATTGCACGGGCGATAAGTTTGACGCGGCGTGGCGGGTGTGGCGGCACCGGCAAATTGCCGATTTGGCGCGAGAGGCGGCGCTGGCGTATGTGGTGTTGGGATTGGAGGAAGGGCGGGAAACGGCCGTTTCCATCCTCAACCAATACGCCAATTTCTACACCCAGTTCGATGGGCGCGCTGACGCCAATCCGGGGATGTTGAAAGGCCATGCTTTTAATCAAGCCCTCACCGAAGCGTTGTGGGCTGTGCCCCTGATTCATGCCTACGATTTGATTGCTGACACCCTTACCGCAGCTGAGCGAACGAGATGGCAGCAGGATTTGTTTGTGCCGTTAACGGCCGTATTAACCACCGCCCAAGACAAACTCATCACCCAAGATCGCATTCACCACAACTACATGGCCTGGCTCAATGTAACATTGGGCTGCCTCGGTTTTGCACTCCATGACCAATCTCTGATTGATCGCGCCATTCAACCGCCGGCCGGATTCCTCGCCCATTTTGACAAAGCGATTTTGGCTGACGCGCTCGAATTTGAAGGTTCGCCCTACTATCATAACTTTGTCCTTTTGGCCCATTTGATTTTGGCCGAAGCGGCAAAGGCTAATGGCATAAACCTTTACGGGGCCATTGGCGTTGAAGGGCAAACGCTTACCAGCATGGGCTGTGCATTTGCCAAATTGGCCTGGCCGGATGGCTCTATTCCCGATCTTGCCGAAGGTTCTTACTGGCAAGACAGCATCTACGATACCGAAATCATCCAAGTATTTGAAATGCTCCATGCCATCCAGCCGGAACCGGTTTTTGCCCGGACGCTGAACGCCGCTTACCGGCGACAAGGCGCGGCGCGAGACAATTGGGCGGCGCTGCTGTATGGGCGGGATGATGTGGACATGGCTGTTCCCACCCCGCCAACACACACCTTCCTCAAAGAGTCCGGCATTGCCGTGCTGCGTTCTGAGAAAAAATTGGCGGCAATGATTCCGTTTGGCCCATATCGCGTCCATCACCATCAGCACGATCGGCTCAGTTTGACGGTTTGGCCGTTTTCGCGGGATGCGGGCAGCCCACTGTATGCCTTGCCAGAACGCAAGACGTGGTATCCGCACAGTTACGCGCATAACACGTTGGTGGTTGATGGCAAAAACCATGCCCATTGTGGCGGTGAGTTGATTGATTGGGACGGGAACCGCCTGGCCATCGCCGCCCCGGACGCTTACCCCGGCATCCGTTTTGAACGGGTCATTGAAATGAAGGACGATGTTATTTTGGATGAACTGATCGTGACCGCGAAGGAGACGCACACGTTTGATTGGGTCTTTCATCTCGATGGCGAGGTGGAATTACCCGGCGATTTACAACTGCTGGCGAAACCTTTGGCGGCCGATGGCCCGGCGGCTTACATTGAACTTTTCGGACAGAAGGCCATCCAGCAAACCGTTTCATTTGATATTCCTTTTGATTCTGATTTGTACCGGCTGACGTTGGGTGGGGAACGGCCGTTTACCCTTCTCCTCGGTACAGCTCCCGGCACAAGCCGTCACCCACGACAAAAGCGGCACGTCTTAATCGGCCGTACCGTTGGCATTGCCCAGCGCTACCGCACAACAATTTCACAGAACTAAGATGAGTAATCCCTTGTTTTTACGAGCGCATTCAATAGCTGAGTGGCGTGAAAAGAGCCAAACAACCCATACTGGCCAGATGGCGCGGCTGCTCAAACAGGCGCAATCCTACGCCAGCTATCTACCTCCGGCCGAACACCCCCGCGACTCCATTACTTACATCGGTATGGCAGTCGCAAATTTGGGGTTGGCGTATCTCCTCACCGACGACGCGGCTTATTTAGACACATTGCGGGAATGGGTCAAAGTTGGCATTGGCTACCCCCATTGGGGTTTGGCACGTAAACCCGACCATGATTTGGATGCGGCGTGGCTGTTGTTTGGGTTGGGGCTGGCTTACGATTGGGTCGGCGGCGCTTTGCCGGACGATGAACGCCTGGCTCTGCGCGATAAGCTCATCTTGCAAGGCGCGCGCCTGTACGATTACGCCCTGGCAACGGAAGGGGCTTATTGGGGATCGGCCTATTGGCAAAATCACAACTGGATTTGCTATGGCGGGTTGGCGACAGCGGCGGCAGCGCTGATGGATGAGCATCCGGCGGCCAAAACTTGGCTGGATCGGGCTGTGGAAAATTTCAAAATTGTGCTGCCTCTTTTCCCTGAAGATGGGTCTGATTATGAAGGCGTTGTCTACTGGCGCTATGGGTTTCCGTGGCTGCTGATTGCGGCGCATTTGATTCAAGAAGAGTGCGGTATTGATCTGCACCAATCGGAATTTTTGCGGCAATCGTTTCATCATCGTTTGCATTTGAGTGGGCCGAATCTGGTAGACACGGCCAATTTTGGCGACTGCCACGATCGGCGCAGTTCCCATTCGCGCATGATTTTGTACCGCCTCGCCAGCCTGTACCGCATCGGCGAAGCGCAGTGGCTGGCGCATCATTTTGAAGAAACGGGCGAGTGGGAACGCGAAGGGCGCGAGGGGTTGGTTAAACCGGGCTTGCTGCCGGAAGCGTGGCTTGATTTTGTCTGGTTTGACCCGTCAGTTGAGCCGCAGCCGGTTGATGGGTTGGAAAAAACGGCCGTTTTTCCCGACATGGGACTCATTACTACCCGCAGCAGTTGGCAGGAAGACGCGACGTATTTGGCCTTCAAATGCGGTACGCCCAACGGCGCCCGCGGCTGGCATCTGGGGCAGGCCATCAACCGTCAAAACGGATGGAAAACCATTACCGCCAGCCACGAACACCCTGACGAAAACAGCTTTATTCTCATTCGCGGCCATGATTATTTGGCAGTGGATGATGGTTACAGCAAGGAAAAACTGACTCGCAGCCACAGCACAGTTCTGGTGGACGGACGGGGTCAATACAATGAGGGCGGCTACAATGCCTACGTTGGCCTCGACCAAAGCTGGGGCGGCCGTTTACAGGAGTGGTTTGTCGCTCCTGGCCTGACTTATACCTGTGGCGAAGCGGCGGGCGCCTATCACCCCGATTTACAGCTTTCCCAGTTCAAACGGCAAATCGTCATGGTGGGCGATGATTTGGTTTTGATTTGTGATGATTTGCACGCGGCTGTGCCGCACAATTATGAGTGGCAATTGCAATCGGATGTGGCGGCGGAACCGATAACGGATAACCAGTTCATTTTTAATGTTGGACAAACGCAGATGGCGGTAACGGCCGTCTCCCCCACTCCCTGCCAGCATACCCTGCGCAAAGTCGAAATCACAGCTAATCCTACATCGGCTAAACCGGATTGGATTATTCGACATACCCAGCATACGTTGGTCTTGTCACCGCCAGAACCATGCCAGCAAACCCGGTTCATGGTCGCGCTGGATTTGGCCGATTCGGGCACGTCTCCGGCTGGGGCGGTGCGTGTGGACTGTGTGGGAGGAACGGCCGTGCAGGTTACACGCGATGGGCAGACGAGGATTGCGGCTTTTGGGTACGGCCGTTCCCGTCTCGTCATCCCTGAATTATTGTCCACCGATGCCGATTGGGTTGTCGCCAACCTGGCCACTGGTGAAATCTGGGCCGGTGGTATGACAAATTTGTGGCTAAATAACGAATTGCAATGCATAGCTTCCACACCGGTTGATGTGGCTTTGCTGGATGCCGAGTGTGTGATAGAGGGGAAACGGCCGTCTTGGGTGAGTGTGCGGGAAACGGCCGTGGCAGCAAACATCCACTGCAACAACCAACCACTTACCACCAAAACCAACCCGGCACTCAATCTTATTCGTTTCCTTGCTAAACCAGGAAAATCCCATGTCACCTGGGACAAACAATCTGAGGAGAAAAAGTATGACTCGCAATTTTGATGCTGTGGACGACTATGCTGAGCAAAATAAATTCTTCAAGATTATTCAGGTTATTAAGGAAGATTACCGGCTTTATATGCTCTTGCTGCCCATGGTAATCTGGTACGCTTTGTGGTTTTACAAACCGTTGGCCGGATTGCTGATTGCTTTCAAAAATTACCAATCAAATTTGGGCGTCATGCAGAGCGATTTTGTCGGTTTTGCCAATTATTTATCCCTTGTAAATGGCACATTCGCAGCCGAGTTTTGGCGGGCATTTCGCAACTCATTTGTGATCAGCCTGTATGGACTGATATTTGGTTTCCCCATTCCCATCTTGCTGGCCCTGTTTTTCAGCGAGATTAAAAGCAACCTTTATCGCGGCGTCATGCAAACCCTCGCCTATTTACCCCACTTCCTTTCCGAAGTGACCATTACCGGTCTGGTGCTGACCTTGCTGTACAACGGCGAAGTGACCACAGGTGTTATTGCCCAAACCCTCATAAATCTGGGCATCATGGATGCATCAACCAGAATTGTGCAAACGGCCGATTATTTTCGCCCCATGTTCATTATGACCGGCATCTGGAAAGAAGCTGGATACAGCTCCATTGTCTATTTTGCCGCCATCATGGGTATCTCCCCCGTTTTATACGAGGCCATCAAAGTAGATGGGGGCAACAAATTACAAGAACTTCGCTATGTAACCTTCCCCGGCATGGCCCCTACACTCATCATTATGATTGTTCTCCGCATTGGCCGCATGTTATCCGTCGGCTACGAACGGGTCATCCTGCTTTACAACGCCAACACTTACGCAACGGCCGATGTACTCAGTACCTTCGTTTTGCGCATCGGGTTAGAAGGCGGCAATCAATCTATGGGCGCGGCAGCAGGCATGTTCGAATCCTTGATTGGCTTTGCCTTGGTGGTTGGCGCCAACTTCATCAGCCGCCAAATCTCAGATAACTCGCTTTGGTAATGTTGGTTTGTTAGTTAGTTTGTGTTTGATAGTTAGCTCAGAACAAACCAACCGGCCAACCAACAAACTATTATCGCAGGAAAAAAATCATGAAACGCCTAAGTAGATCAGAATTAGCTTTCAAAACCTTTGCCCTGGCCTTAGTGACAATCTTTAGTCTCATGGCTTTTTACCCGGTTTTGTATTCCTTTTCGGCCTCGATCAGCGGCAAAACCGCTTATGAAGCAGGTAGAGTTGTGCTGCTTCCTCAAGATACAAACTTCCAGGTTTATGAGCTGATTTATAAGGATAAAGGGTTATGGATTTCTTTTACCAATACCCTGTTCTATACCGTATTTGGCACTGCCTGGAGCATTTTCATCTCAGCTACGGGCGCCTACGCGCTTTCTAAGCGGCGATTGTTATTCCGGCGGCAGTTTAACTTTTTAGTTGTCTTTACGATGTGGTTCGGCGCGGGCATGGTGCCGTTGTTTTTGAATTACGTCAATATGGGTGTTGACAACCGGTGGGGCATCATTGTCGCCTTTGGCGTGCAAGCCTTCAACATCATTCTGCTGCGCAGTTTCTTTGGCGATATTCCCAACGAGATCGAGGAAGCGGCCCGTATTGATGGCGCCAATGAGTTTCAGTTGTTAACCCAAATTTACATGCCCATGTCCAAAGCGGCTCTTGCTACCGTGACCTTGTTCTACGCTACCAGCCGTTGGAATGGCTATTTCTGGGCCAGAATGCTGCTCAAAAATCCAACCGAGCTGCCGCTGCAAGTGTACATGCGTATTTTGATCGAGAACTATCGGAGTATGTTTGATGACATGCCCGTCAGTTTATCTTATGCGGCCGATTCATACATTTTTGCTGTGCTGGTTTGTTCCATTATTCCTGTCTTGATTATCTACCCGTATATCCAACGCTACTTTGCTCGCGGGGTTAACGTTGGCGGCGTAAAAGAATAACTCTTAAGGAGGTACCTATCTGAAAATACCATCAATTGTTCTACAAGATTTACGTTTAATCTATTTTTACTCAATAAGGAGAATGAAATGAAGAGGCATTTAAGAAGATTGCTAGTAATTTTGTTAGTGGTTATGGCTATAACTGCATTTACAGCATGTACATCAGTGACAAACCCTGATGCAGAACCTGTCGTGGAAGAAGCGGCACCGGCTGAAGAGGCTGCGCCTGCTGAAGAGGCTGCGCCGGCCGAAGAAGCTGCGCCCGCTGAAGAAGCGGCACCGGCTGAAGAAGCGGCACCGGCTGAAGAAATAGTTATGGCCGATTCTTTGGATTTGAATATTGCCTTGGGCAATAACAAGCGAACAATCACCTATCAGCAGTCAACCC
>CAZRIB010000084.1:9180-11805 GCA_964600035.1 uncultured Ardenticatenaceae bacterium
GGGCAATAACAAGCGAACAATCACCTATCAGCAGTCAACCCCTATGGAACTGCCCAATGGCACAGTCGTTACCCAAGGTGATCTTAAGCCCACCTGGCAGTACATTCAAGAGCAGTTAGGCATTCAATTAAACGATGTTACCATCCAGGATCAAAGTGCTTCAGAAATGATGGATGTTTCTGCAGCTACCGGCTTTGATAGCGCTGTCGTGTTTGGGGGCAACTCGATTGCCGAAGATTTCATGAGCTATGGCGCTCAGGGTTACTTTGTACGCCTGAATGATCATTTGGACCAGATGCCTAACTTTGCTGCCTATTTGGAAGCCAATCCCAACATTGCCAAAGCAATTACAGCCTATGACGGTGGTATCTACCACGTCCCTTATGCCGCAGAGTTGGGTAACTATGCGCGTGTGTTTGATGGACGCGAGACCTGGGTAAAAGCATTGCTGGATTCTGATGAGGCGCTGGTAGATGAAACGCTGACATTAACTCCTGCTTATGAAGGCTATTGGGATCGTAACGCAACCAATGTGGCTGATTTGCAAAATGAAGCGGCTGGCGGCATTGGCGGCACATTGACCCGCGATGTCGCGCGTGATGTTTTGTTAGCTTACATTGCCGATACGTACCCTGAACTGGAAAAGCCGTCTGATCTGTATTTAGGCGAGACAGCCAAGTACGACATGGATGAACTTGTCGCTCTGTGGCGTGTTGTCAAACTGTCCCCTAATACCCTCTCCAAAGTAACTACTGGCGATGTTGTGGAAGGCACGGTGATTTCACCATTCTTTGTCCGCCAATCTTCCTATCGTGAAGACGCACTGCGTCTGATCACTTATTGGGGTGGACAGCGCGTCCATGGTTCTGATTCCTATGCGGCCCGTTTCTACCTGGATGCTGATGGCGTATTGCAATACTCTTACAATCAAGATGGGTTTATGGAAGGCGTGGATCGTCTTGCTGATCTTTACTCTGAGGGTCTCATTCATTCTGAATTTGCCGACCTGAGTAACAAAGACCGATTCCGTAATCCGCTGTACACAGAAGATGATGTAGAGGGACACCAGCAATTTGGTTTTATGACCTTTGACTGGATCGCCTCCACAACCGCTTCTAATCCGGATGTTGTTGGGATGCTGCCGCCGCTTACAAAAGTTGGCTCTGATGAATTCATCTACTTTAACGAAAATACCCGCGTCATTAAGCCGGATGGTTGGGGTATTTCTGCTGCGGCATCGGAAGAAGAAATTAACGCTGCGCTTCATCTTTTCGATTACTTCTTCAGCGAGGAAGGTCACATTGTCCAGAATTACGGCCCGCCATATGGCTTGGTTGAAGGCGAAACCTTTGTGGCTCCTGATGGAACAGAATATCCCAAATTTAATCAATGGATGATTGACATGTCTTGTGAAATGAAGAACTGCGACATGTCTGGTTTCTTGCGTGATTTCATTGGTTCCCAAATTCCAATTGGTTACCAAAAGGAAATTGGGTTTGAATTGCAAACCACGAAGAATCACGGGTTTGAAGCTTGGGAGCTTTACATTGGTAAAGGTGTTAAAACCTTATCCTATGGTTCTGAAGATCCGCTGTTCCGTTTGGTTCCACCAGTGTTCTCTTTGACCGAGCAGGATTTGGCTAAGATCGGCCAATTGGCTGTGAATGAAGGATTAGTTGATCAAATCTTCTTGTACATCACCGGTGCGGATACGGCCGTTGACAGCGTTGCTGATCTGCAAGCAATGTACACGGAAGCTGGCATTGATGAATACATCGAAGTCTACCGCAATGCCTATGCTCGCATGACCGGAGCTGACTAGATTGATTAATTGTGAGAGGGAGAAGTTCGCTTCTCCCTCTCCTTTAGTCCTTCGGGTATGTACAGTTACATCAGAGGTGAATGATGAAAAACTATCTAATGAAAGCCCAATCAATATTAGTCTATGCGGTGGAAACTGTTTGTATCGCTTTGTTCATTCTCTATCTAGGCTTTATGACGCATTTTTACGTCTTGTTTTATGACGGCACCATGGAAATGTTCGAATATTACAAAAAATTGCAGGTTTTCAACAAAGAAGCCTTCAGCCTGGTTCTTGTGTTTATCGTGTTAGCAATGATCCTCCTCCTGTTTGACCTGCATAAAATCAGGCCGGGATTATTCGGATTAGCCGCAGCCATTTCTGTAACTGTGTATATCTCCCTGAGTTCTATTTCCTTAATTAATGTCATACCGAAATATAAACGGGGGTATCTGGCGCTGGATTTTGCCGAGTTAGAAAACTACAACCCTTCAACATTTGTTTTTGATGCGGGTATGGCGCTGCATTCTATTTTGATTGGATTGTTGGTTATTTTTTCGGTTGTTGCCACTTTGACATTTATTCAAAGATTAAAAGAGGGTAAACCGATTGTCAGGAGGCTAACATGAACAAGCCTGAAAAACTGTTGTATCTGGAAAATTCCCTCAGCCAGCAATTGATCATGTTTTACCTTCTGGGAAACACAGCGTTTACCATATTCTATGTTGTTAATATGGATGTTGATTTTCAATTGGGCGTTTTTGTGATGGTTAATATCTTTTTGTCGCTGCTCGCTTTTTTAACGGCCGTACGCCAGAAACTAT
>CAZRIB010000085.1:0-11696 GCA_964600035.1 uncultured Ardenticatenaceae bacterium
CCAATTTCGCTTAAGTTGACACGTTATTGCCCAATGTTACAATTTTTGTTGGAGGTAAAAATTTAATGGGACTCAAAGAACAACTTGCTAATGACATGAAAAATGCCCTGAGAGAAGGGAACAAGGACAAACGCCGGGTGCTCAGTATGCTGAATGCGGCAATTAAACAGGTTGAAGTTGATGAGCAAAGGACGCTGGATGATACGGCCGTTATGGATGTCTTGATGAAACAAGCCAAACAGCGCCGTGAGAGCATTGCCGACTATGAAAAAGCAGGCCGCCCGGAACAGGCCGCCGAAGAACAGTATGAACTTTCGGTTATTGAAGCGTACCTGCCCAAGATGATGAGCCGGGATGAAGTGGCCGCTTTAGCCAGCGAAATTATTGCAGAAGTCGGCGCGGCTTCTCCCAAGGATATGGGCAAAGTGATGGGCAAGCTCATGCCGAAGGTGAAAGGTCAGGCAGACGGCCGTTTAGTCAATGAGGTCGTCCGCGAACTTTTACAGGCATTGTAAATTATTAGCTAAAGAGATGTTGGAGAGCAGAAAAAAAGACAACAGGATGAAAGCACCCTCTCTGCTCTCCAAACCCAAATCTCCAATCTCTAATCTCTAATCTCTAATCTCCTGATTTTCAGATTAAACCTGTATCATTACCACACCACCCCTTTATGAATAACACATCAGACAAACCGTCGCGTTTGCGACACCTTTTACAAGGATCCATCTCCTGGCTGTTAGCCATTGTATTAACAATAGGCTTGACGGCCGCTTTTGCTTTGGATTGGTCACAATCTGATGTTGTTGTTGAAGAAGGCCAACCGGCGGCAAGCGACATATTTGCCCCACGAGACGCCTCTTACGTAAGCCAGGTACTTACCGAACAAAAAAGGCAAGAAGCCAGAAACAACATTCCAGAGCAGTATACCCCGTTGGATTTGTCTATTGGGCGAGGGCAGTTGAATCAGGCACGGCTGGTTTTTTCCTTTATTGAAACCGTTCGCGCCGACACACTGGCTACCACAGAAACCAAGCTCAACTACCTCAAATCGATTGTCGGGTTAACCATTGAAGATGAAGTGGGGCTGGCTTTACTCACATTGAGCAACAGCGAATATGCAACAGCCAAAGCCGATATTTTGGGCATTATTGATGAGCTGATGCGCCAGGAAATTCGTGACACACAGTTGAGCGATGTCCGCCGCTCTGCCCGGCGGCAAGCCAGTTTGGAGCTGACACCTGCCCAAAACCTTGTTGTTACCAGCCTTGCCCCACAATTTATTGTGGAGACAGTTTTTCCAGATCCGGAAACGACGGCCAAGCTGCGCGATGATGCAGCCAATGCCGTTGAGCCAGTGCTGCGGGAAATTCAGCAGGGACAGCGCATTGTGCGGGCTGGCGATTTGGTGTCGGCTGTGGATGTGGAAGCGTTGGTGGCATTGGGGCTGATGCGGCGGGAGACTGTCTGGCATGATGTGGCCAGAATTTTTATTGCGTCTCTGTTAACGGCCGTAATCCTCACCATCTACTGGCACAAATTCCACAAACAAAACAGAGATAATTTGCGCTACGCCTTTGTGCTGGCGGTGTTAATCCTCTTCTTTGCAGTTGTTGCCCGGTTTATGTTATCGGGCTTTCTATTCCTGGCATATTGGTTCCCGATGGCCTCCCTTTCTATGCTGCTGGCTGTTGTCTTTGACGTACGGCTCTCTATGGTGGCGACAATGGTGATGGCGGCGCTGGTGGGCTATGCCGCGCCCAACTCGCTGGAACTGGCTGTGTATACGGCCGTTGGTGGGCTGCTTTCCGTTCTTACACTGCGAGATGCCCAAAGAATGACCGCCTTCTTCCGTGCGGGTTTAATCGCGGCCGTTGGCTACATGCTGGTTATCCTCATGTACCGCTTTGCGCCAGATGCCGATGTGGTTGTTTTGACCCAACTTTTGCTGTATGCCCTGGCCAATGGCATCCTTTCAGCCGGTCTAACATTGGCAGGCTTCTTCATCATCGGCAGCGTGTTTGGTCTTACCACAACCTTGCAGCTTCAAGACCTTGCCCGGCTTGACCACCCACTGCTGCAAGAACTGCTGCGCCGTGCCCCAGGCACATATCATCACAGCATCATGGTCGCCAATTTGGCCGAACAGGCCGCCGAAGAAATCCCCAACGCAGACAGTACATTGGTGCGTGTGGGGGCGTTTTACCACGACATTGGCAAAATGAACCGGCCGCCATTTTTTGTGGAAAATCAGGAAGGCATTAACCCGCATGACGCACTAGACCCCTACAGCAGTGCCCGTATCATCATCAGCCATGTGTCAGACGGGCTGGAGCTGGCCAAAAAATACCGGCTGCCTGAACGCATTAAGGACTTTATTGCTGAGCATCACGGTGATCGCATTGTGCGTTTCTTTTACCAAAAAGCATTGGAGGAAGCGGAGCGAATCGGGGAAGTGGTGGATGAGTCGCGTTTTCGGCACAAGGGGCCGCGCCCGCGCTCGCCGGAAACGGGTATTGTCATGCTGGCAGATGCAGTGGAGGCGGCGTCCAGTGCGCTTCACCCCAATTCAGCATCTGCGATTGAAAAATTGGTCAATTCGTTGATTGATGAGCATGTGATGGAAGGTCAGTTAGATAATTCCGGGCTGACGTTGGGTGACATTGCGAAGATTCGGGTGTCTTTTATTAAAACGCTGAAAGGGCGTTTTCATGTGCGGGTGAAATATCCCGGTAATGAAGCAATTGAGCAGGCAGAAAATTCCGGGCTGGGGCAAACGGCCGTTTCTCCTGCACCGCAGTCCACTCAGGCTGTGGCGACGGCAAACGGCGATCCGGCTCAGGATAATGAAAATTTGGCAGTGGAGGCATCATAAGTAGTGGAACGTGTATTGATGAACTTTTTGGAAAATCCTGAGGCATACAAAGAGATTGTTTTGCCTGCCTCCATTAAAGAGAGATTGGAAACGGCCGTGCTTACCACACTCCACCACATGAAGTGCAAAGAACTGGTCGAGCTTTCCCTGGTATTAACCAACAACGAAGAAATACAGCACTTAAACAGGGATTATCTTGGCTACGACAAGCCAACAGATGTATTGAGCTTTCCGGCCGGAGAACCGATACCCGGTCTGCCAGAAGAAGCCAGCCATTATTTAGGCGACATTATCATTGCTGTGCCCTATGCGGCGGCTCAGGCAGCCAAAGCCGGGCATTCGCTGCTGGATGAGCTGCAGCTGCTCACCATTCACGGCGTTTTGCACTTGCTGGGCATGGATCATTTGGAACCGGAAGATAAAGCTGAAATGTGGGCCGCACAAACGGCCGTTTTGCACACATTAGGTATTGCCCATGTCACCCCAACCGAAGAATGACATCACCCAACTGGGAAAAGCCGAATTAACCAGCCGCGTTCGCAGCTTCAAATACGCCTTTGAAGGCTGGTGGTATGTCATTCGCACCCAGCACAATGCCTGGATTCATGCCATTATCAGCGTGGCCGTTATTGGGATGGGCTTGTGGCTGGCCATTCCTGCACGCGATTGGGCTGTCATCATATTAGCAATGATGGCCGTGTGGACGGCAGAGTTTATGAATACGGCGCTGGAGGCTGTTGTAGACCTGGCCAGCCCAGAGCCACACCCATTGGCAAAAGTCGCCAAGGATGTGGCTGCTGCTGGTGTGTTAGTTGGTGCGTTGGGGGCGGCATTAATTGGGCTGTTGGTTTTGGGGCCGCCCCTGTGGGCGCGTTTGTTTGGCTAACGGCTGCCCGTTGTCCTTTCTTCCGGCCATTCCCGAAGAATGTTTTTCCGCATTTTCTCTTGATACGCCTGATCCAGGTCGATGCCGGTGTAATTGGCTAATTTGATGATGTAGGCCAGGGCATCTGCCAGCTCGGTTTTGAATGTTTCTTTGTGTTGATTAACGGCTTCCTGATGGGCTTCTTCTGCGGAACGGCCGTTTGCCGCCAACTGCTCCCGTGTTCCCCAAATTTTCACCAATTCGCTGGCAATTTCCCCCATCTCTTCTGTAAGCAGGATGTAGTTGAAAAACAAATTGGGGTCAAACCCTTTTGCGCTGTCCAACTGGCGGTGAAACTGCTGGTAGGCAGCCAACTGCCGCTGGTCTAGCAGGGTGTCTGGTGGAACAGGTTTTTGGGGGGTGGCGGCCTGATGGGTGATGGCGGCTTTTATCAACTGCGCCACATGGTTGACATCTTCCTCACGTGCCAAAAAGTCCAGATTTGTTGTGTCTATTCGCAGCACAGGGACATCTTGCAGGTTAGACAACCACGCTTCATATGCTTTTGCCAGATTGCGGATGTAATCGGGGTCCATATTGCGTTCGTATGGCCTGTCGCGCAGGGCAATACGGCGCATAATAATGTCGTGGTCTGCGTGAAGGTAGACGATGAGGTCTGGTTTGGGGATTTTTTCGCTGAGTGCCGCATGGACACGGCCGTACATGGCCAGCTCATCATCCTTCAAATTTAGCCAGGCAAACAGCTCATCTTTGGCAAACGTGTAGTCAGAAACCAGCCACCCTTTACGCAGGGCTTCCGGTACGGCCTTGTGCTGCTGGTGGTAGCGGCTTAACAGGAAAAAAATCTGCGTTTGGAAGGCATACCGCTCCCGGTCACTGTAAAAATCGGCCAAAAATGGATTTTCTTCAAACACTTCCAGCAGCAAGGAAGCGTTATATTTTTCTTGCAGCAGGCGGGCTAATGTTGTTTTGCCCACGCCAATAACACCTTCAATGGCAATGAATTTGTTTTGCATTTGTTTCCTCTAAAAAGATTGGTGCAGGTTTGCAGGTTGCAAGTGGCAGGTTGCAGGTTTGCAGGTTGCAGGTTTGTACTTGCCACTTGCCACCTGCCACTTGCCACTTACCACCTGCCACCAGGATTAATAATTAATCTGTTGATGACTAGAAAACGGCCGTTCCCACCAAACCAACGATAACTCCCAGCACAAATCCGGCGGCAACGTCTGTTAAATAATGACGTGCCAATGCCACGCGTGCCAGGCTAACTAACACAGCCCAAAGCAGAAACAGCCCCGTCCAGCCGGGAAAATCCACGCTCAATACCACACTAAGCACGGCAACGCGGGCGGCATGCCCGGAAGGAAAAGCGTACTTGTCTGTGGCAATGGCACGGCCAGGGCCGCTGGGGCGTTTACGGCGAAAAATGCCTTTGGCAATGGCAACGATAACGGCCGTAACGGCAATATAGGCCAACAGATCCCAGCCAATTGGTTGACCCCGCCACAGTAAAATGGCAATGAGGATGAGCCATGTCAGACTGTCCCCTGTGCGGGCGAGTATCCATGCGGCAGGTCGGGCAAAACGGCCGTTTCCCCTTCGCGCAATCCGGCCAGACCACACCTTGTCGCGGCTTAAAATTTGCTGCCAATCCATAAACTACTGAGCAAGTCGCTTTGCCAAATCAGCCCGCAGCAAGTCCACCTGCTCCGGCTTGTCGGCATCCATCGCCAATTCTGCATGAGGGGTCAGCATAATCTTGCCGGGCTTGCCCAAAATCCGCAAAACAGCCCCTTCAATATCCTCAAAAGAAAGCTGGCGGAAAAGCAGCTTCAGCAAAAAGGTAAAACCCACAATCCGGGCAAGCTGCCACGCATGTTTGCGAGCGTTGGTGATGGCCTCATACAACTCATCATGCCCTGTTGCCAGTGAACTGTCCACAATGGTTAAATCCCCGCCGGCAATTTCCTGTCCTTTTAGTTTGACATAGGTGCGATTTGAATGGGGGAATCGTTTTTCGATGGTTTCTTTGGTGGCAAAGATGTAGTAGATGCTTTTGTCCAGCGGCTGGCAGGCTTGAATGTGGTCATCCACCGCCTCCGGAGTAATGGTGGGCACATCTGCCGAACAAAGCAGGATGCGGTCGCTGTTTTCCAGATGTTCCACCGCCCAAAGGATGCCTGCTTTGGCGTTTTTGATGAGGCTGCCCTGGTCTGGCAGGTGGTGGACGGGACGAGAAAAGGTCATGCCCTGGTCGTCTCCCAGGCCAACGACGATGATTTCTTCGATGCTTTGGCTGGCTTGCAGCGCATCTACCACACGCTCCAGCATGGTACGGCCGTGCATGTCAATTAATGCCTTGCTTTTTCCTTGCGTATAGGCGTACAAAGGGTCATCGGGTGTGGGGATTCCTCCCGCTAAAATGACACAGTGCATAGGCGCTCCTTTGGCTGTTACAGTTTGTGAATGGTTGGTTTTAGGTCAAGTTGGTCTAGCAGTTCGTCTAATTCGGCATGGGTGAGGGCGCGGTTTTTACCGGCAACGGCCGTAATGGCTGCTTCCATCATATTTGTGCCAAAGGAACGGCCGTCCAGCACCGGCGTCGTTGTCACCACATAAGCCACCCCTCGCTGACGGAAAAGTTCAATATCCTTCGGCGTGGTCGTATTGGTTACAATCACCTTACCTTCCAGATTATCCGGCATGTGGCGTTTAATATAATGGCAGTCTCCGGCAACCACATCTGCCCATTCATACCATTTGGTGAATTTGGGAATGATCTCATCCTGCTTTTCGCCGGTGGGGTACAGTACGCTAATGGGCAAATTGACCGCCGCTGGCACAAGCAGTTTGGCAATGACTTTCAGAGCAGAAAAAGAGCGTACCGGAATCGGAATGCCCAGCGCAAAAAAGATGTCACCAAAGCAGACATCGTAACCGGCTTCGACAAAAGCCAGTGTCATACCAAACCGGTCTACTCCAACGGTGACCATTGCTTTGCCGCTGTTATACTGCGGCCCCAACTCGGCTTTTAGCACATCTACAACCCGGCGTTCCAATGTATTTTTCAGGCCACTGCCATCAACGTATGGGGTTTTTTTGACATTTTTAATTAATTTGTGTGCGGCGCGGATGTTGTACCGCTTTTCGCCCATTTGCACCCAAAGGTCAATGCCACCCACGCCAAAAGCGTCCACTTTGCCGTCCAGTTCCGTAAAGAGGGCGGTGGCTTTTTCTACGTCGCCATCAGTGCCCCGGCGTTCAATGCGTACCTTTTCGCCCAGCAGCTCTATTTCGACGGCTTTGTCACGGCTGGAACTGCCCAGACTGATACTGACTGCTTGTTTCATTTATTTGTCCTCCCGTCAAAAGTACGTAACCCGAAGTCCGGATACCGTTTGCCGACGAAATCATTAGAGGCAGCATACACGGAAAACGGATTACTGAATACGGATTATAGTTGGTGATTGGGGAATGGAGATTGTCACCCTGCCACCTTTTCACCTCGTCATTTTACTGTGTTTAAGGGGCAATGACGACAGGAAGATAATGTTTATTGGCAAGGCGTGTGAGTAGTGCCTGGGTGTCGATACGGCCGTATCCATAGGTGTGGTTGGGGATAGTCGTGGGGGTATCACCGCCACACGTTTCAGTGGTTGTTAGAGAAACGGCCGTTTGCTCAACCAACGTCTCCACCACATCCACCTGCCCAATGAGCGCCGGTTCCGCTTCCAGCAGCAGCGCAATCATGCCCGCCACATGCGGCGCGGCCATGCTAGTGCCAGTTTTATAACCATAGCCACTGCCCAGAACGGCCGAATAAATGCCAGTGCCCGGGGCAACCACATTGGGTTTAAGGTAAGGGTATGTTGTCGAGCCAAACATGGCCGGGCCTCGGCTGCTGGACGAATTAATGACATCATTGCCGTCCACATTGCCGACTGTAAACGACCCTTCATAAATGGACGGCGGCGTATTGATGGTGCCGCAGCCGGAGCCGCTGTTACCTGCCGCGTGAACGGTGATGATGCCAGCTGCCCGCACATTTTCCACGACGGTCAGCAAGACATCTGGCGTGGTGCAGCCTTCGCTGGGCGGGCAAACCCAGGAGTTGTTGATGACATGCGGCGCTTTGGTAGGGTCCGGGTTTTGATCATTCAAATCAGTTGGGGCGACGAACCATTGGTAACATTCGGCATAGGAGGCAGGCGTACCAACGCCGCTGTCCATGTTGCGGCAGCCAATCCATTTTGCGCCCGGCGCCACGCCAATCTGGTTTGTGCCGCCATCATCGCCGACCATGATGCCCATGGTGTGTGTGCCGTGACTGTTATCGTCGCACGGCTGGGGCGTGGCAAAGCCGCATGGATTATCGTTGAAGGCGTCGTGCCAGTTGTAGTTGTGGTTGGCGGTTTGGGTGGCGGCGTTCCAGCCACGATATTGGTTTTTCAGGGCTGGATGATCCCATTGGTAGCCGGTGTCTTGCCCACCTATGACAATGCCTTTGCCGGTGATGCCGTTGTTCCAGGCGTAGTCGGCGTTGATTTGGGTGAGATTGGGCTGCACGGCCGTTACCTGTGCCGGTTGTGTGGCTGGTGTGGTTGCCGGTAAAGCCATCTGTACGGCGGGATTGGCGTATACGGCCGTTACGTCAGGCCGCTGCGCCAGTTGGCTCAACAGGGTGGCATCCCCCGTCACCAAAATCATGTTGGCAATCCAGAATGGCTTGTAGGGGGCGTTGGCCTGCTCCAGCCGGGCAATGATGGCCGGTTGGGTGCGGTTGGCAGCGGCCGTTAACTGCTGGTATACCCACGCGCCTTTCGCCTCTTTTGTCGGCAGCTGCGCCGCCGCCGAAAGGTCTGCCTGTTCGCTTAAATAGAGGATAAATTGGGTGTCAGGCTGGGAAACGGCCGTTTGCCACAGCCCTGGCTCCAATTTGCTTTGCCAGCCCCCCTGGGCGCTGGTTTGTAATGTGGCTGGCACAAGAACAGCCAGGCAAAACAAAAAGAGGAGCAACCGGAAACGGCCGTTCACTACATCCCCCAATCACGCAAATAACGAAAATCGTGCCCAATTGAGCGGTCGCTAATTTTGGGGATGACCGGCAATGTACGCTTGTATTGGGAGCGCTGTACCAGTTGAATCACCCGCTTCACCATTTGTGGGTCAAACCCTGCTTCTACAACCTCTGCCGCAGAAAAGCGTTCATCTACCAGCAAATAAAGCAGCCTGTCTACCGCATCATACGTAAAGCCCAGGTCATCCTCATCCGTTTGACCGGGTATTAAATCAGCAGACGGGGCTTTGTTGACAATGTCTTCCGGTACACCCATTGCCCGTGCTAATTGGCGTACCTGCGTTTTGTACAGGTCACCAATGGGATTTACGGCCGATGCCAGGTCGCCAAAAATTGTTCCATAGCCCAGCAGCAGTTCTGTTTTATTGCTTGTGCCAACAACCAGACCTTGCCATGCCATTGACCGGTCGTAAATGGCTGTCATGCGGGCACGGGCCATCACATTGCCCTTGCGGTGGGCTGTCATATCCGGCGATTGCGCCACAAGGCCGTCTACCATGGGGGTAATGTCGATTGTTTCACTGTGAATGCCCAAGGCTTCAATGACCAGGTTGGCGTGTTCCAGGCTTTCTGCAGAAGATGTGGCGTAGGGCAGGCGCAAGGCCAGCACGTTGTCACTGCCTAATGCCCTGGCGGCCAGGTAGCAGGATAGGGCAGAATCGATGCCGCCAGACAGCCCCAGCACTGCGCGGGAAAAGCCGGTTTTGGTGATTTCATTTTGCAAGAAACGGGTCAATACCAGTTCGGTTACTTCTGTGTCTATCGTCAGGTTTTTAGTGAGATTGTTCATAATTCATAATTCATTATTCATTATCCATAAAGAGCGGCATTAACCACAAATTACGGCCGTTTAGCTGTTCCAGCCGTTTGCCAAGTACAATTTGGCCTAGTTCTTCAATGGCCTCAAACGGTTTGGGCAAAATATGCCGCCCGTCGTGATGGTACAAATTAATAACCGGCACATCATGCTCGTCATCCAAAGGCAGGTCTGCCAACTGCGCGGCCAGGGCGACGGCATCCTGAAAGTCGCCGTGCTGGTCAACCAGTTTGTGTGCCATTGCCTGCCGCCCTGTCCACACGCGCCCTTCACAGATGGGGTCTAATTCGTCGTAGGGCAGGGAACGGCCGTTTGCCACAACACGCTTGAATCGCCGGTAACTTTCCAGAATACTTCGCCAAAAAATTTCCCGTTCCTCAGCGGTCATTGGTTGGCTGCTGCTGTACAAATCGGCATGTTCCCCGCGTTTAATGTTAACCTGATTCAGGTGGGCTTTTTTGTACAGACCGCTGGTGCTGAGCCGCATGTTGATCACCCCAATGGAGCCGGTGATGGCAGTGGGCTGGCAGACAATTTTACGGCCGTATGCCGCCACATAATACCCGCCAGAAGCCGCTACATTGCCAAAGTAAACAACAACCGGTTTTTGTTTGGCAATTCGCTCCACCTCTCGCCCAATCAGGTCAGAAGCCAGCGCATCCCCGCCTGGACTGTCTACATGGAAGATGAGTGCCGCCAGCCGGTCATCTCGTTCTGCTTTACGCAGTGTGCGCACAATGGAGGCTTCCCCGGCGACCTGTTCGTTAACAAAGGGGACGGGTAGATCGATGAGGGGTTCTTCGTTGAATCCCATGGAAATGAGACCTTCCAGGCTGATAACGCCGATGGCTTTGTAGCTTTGCCGCCGGAATTTTTCCATGAGCAGGGGGTAGGCTTTGCCAAAGGGCATTATTTGGGCTTTGGGTCTGTCTTTTTCTTCGGGTTCGTCTGGGGTTTCGGCCGTTTCTGTTTCTGTTGTATCTTGTGTTTTTTCGGCGTCATCTGTTTCGGGAACGGCCGTTTCTTCATCTGCCTCGTTTTCTTCAGCCAGCAGAAAGGCAAGCTCATCTTCGTAGCCCACTGCGTCAATGAGGCCAGCCGCCAATGCCTCTTCAGCGAACATCGGGGCTTTGTCTACGAGCTGTTGGAATGCCTCTTGTGACAGGTTACGGCCGTTTGCCATTTCGGCCGTGACCATATCAAAACGCTCATCCAGCAGCCAATTTAACTGCGCCAGCATCTCCGGTGTCGGTTCATTATGTTGAAAAGTATCCAGTGCCGTTTTGTAAGGCGAAATTTGCACCACATCCGCCTGAATACCCAACTGCGCCAGGGCATCTTTATAAAACGTCACATCCGAGCGCATACCAATCACTTCAAAAATCGTTCCGGGTGGGGCAATAATGCGGTTGGCTGCCGAAGCCACATAATAATTAGGCAAATTCAGATACGGCGAAAAAAAGACAACCTCTTTGCCAGAAGCTTTTAAGCGCAAAATGGCATTCCGAATACTTTGCAGAGAGGCCAGCCCTGTGGCAAAACCGCCGCAGCGCAACACCACACCTTTTACATTGTCGGCATCGGCGATGATGCGAAAAACCTTCGTAATTTCTTCTATACTCAGGGCTGGCGGCGGCAGGGGAAGCTGCCTGCGAATAAAACTGCGGGGGGGGTCGGCGCGTTCTGGCACTGTGCCGCCTATTGTTAAAAAGATGTATTCAACCTTGGCCTGACGCAGTATACGCAGTTGGTTGCGTATATTCACGGCGGAGGCAGAGAATATATCTTTTACATTTTGCCACAGCTCCTGTAGCTCACTGTGCAGGTCTTTTAGAAATTGCTCTGGCGTTATGGGGTTTTCCCCTGTGCTTTTGTCTGGATTTTCCATGCACAGGATGATAATGCAGAAGCCGGGGAAGGCAAAGAGGAAATTGGCTGGAAATGAAGAAAGAAGATTAATGATTGAAGATTGATGGTTAAAGAAGGCTATTGCACTGTTAACTAAATTTATTCATTTTTACAGGACACGGATTTACACAGATAA
>CAZRIB010000086.1:0-11686 GCA_964600035.1 uncultured Ardenticatenaceae bacterium
GTCTCCTTTGGAAAAAAGATTGATACTTGATGATTAAGGCTTAAAGCATCCCTGTTACGGACTGCGGCCTACGGCTTACGGTTTACGGTTTACGGTTTACGGAATTTGGCTGCACCCATGATGGCAGGTAACCGGTGGGGTGGATTTTGGTTAATGCGCCGGATTGCATGTCGTAGAGCCATATGCCGGGTTGGCTGTCTGCGGTGGCGATATTGGCACGTTGGAAGAGCAGGAAACGGCCGTCGGCAGACCAGGACGGCGGCCCGACGGTGAGCGTGGCATCTTCTGTCAGGGCGTGGGCATCTGTGCCATCGGCGCGCATCAGCCACAACTGCCGCCCCATGACAACACGGGCTTTTTTGCGGGCAAATGCTATCCATTCCCCATCTGGCGAAATGGCGGGAAAGGCATCATCCACGTCGTACCCCTGGCTGAGTGTGGTGAAACGGCCGTCATCCAGATGGTACTGGAACATGAAAATGGACAAGGAATAGTCGTGGCTGTGTCCCTGATGGTCGTCGTTTTCGCTGCCGTGCAAGGTGTCGATGAACTGGTTGCGAAAGAGCAGGGAACGGCCGTCTGGATGCCAGACCGCGGGCGTACCGACGTCGCTGGCCAGTGCCAATTTTTTGCCGGTAGGAAAGTGATATAACTGCAAACCTTCTTCTGGTGTGGAGACATAGGCAATCCATTCACCATTTGGCGAAAAAGAGGCGGCCTGGGCGATGGCTGCCGGATCGGAGAGGAGCGGGGCGGTTTCGCCGCTTTTTACGTCCAGCCACCACAGGGTGGGTCTGGGGGTTTCGGGGTGTTTTTCAAAGAGCAGGCGTTGGCCGTCTGCTGACCAGACGGGGTGGGTGCATTGTTCTGATGGGCATTGAATGAGTTGGCGGTTGGCACGGCCGTTTACGTTGACCAGCCAAATGGCGGTATAACCGTCTGTTTCCCCGGCATAGGCGATTTGTTTGCCGTCTGGAGAGATGGCGTAGGCTGTGACACGGCCGTTGAGGTTGGTAAGCTGCCGGGTGTCTCCGGTGTGCAGGGTCAGCAAAAAGAGCTGGCGGCTGCCGTCCGGGGCACTATCCAGAAAGGCAATTTGGGGGGATGTGGGGCGTGGGAAGGGGAAACGGCCGTTTAGCCAAAGCAGTGTGCTGAGGGAAACGGCCGTGGCTAAAGCAGCCAAAACCAGCCAATGACGGAAAATTTTACGCATAAAAGTTGAAGATTAAAGATTGATGGATAAAGATTAAAGATTGAAGATTGAAGATTAAAGTTCGTCATTAATCATCAATCATTAACCATCAATCATCAATCATTAATCATTAATCATTCAGCCCAACTGCAGCGACTCGTTAATTTCAGTGTACTTGCCTGTTGTGACATACAAAATCCACTCACAGATATTAATCACCCGGTCAGCCGCACGCTCCAGATTATGTGCTGCCCACTCCAGCCGCTGCCCAAGCTCAAATTCATCCGGGTGTAGGCGCAAATAGCCCATAATGGCCTTTGCCATCTCATTGTAAAGCGCATCGACCTCATCATCTTTATCAGGAATGGTTTGCGCCAGCTCTGTGCTGCGCTGCACAAAGGCATCCAGTGCTTCATGCAGCATCTGTTGGGTCAACTGCGCCATTGGATAAAGCGGTTTAATCATTGCCTGAATATCTGGTTCTGTGCCAATAAGCAGCGTAATTTTGCCAATCCCTTTCACATAATCGTGAATGCGCTCCAGTTCCCCGGTAATTTCAATCATGGCGGCAATCAGCCGCATATCACCGGCCATCGGCTGTTGGGTAGCAATCAATTTCAAGCCTGCCATGCCAATGTCAATACGCCGTTCGTTTATCCATTCATCCGCTTTAATGAGCATACGCGCCCCGTTGAGGTTCTGGGTTATCAGTACGTCAGCGGCTTTTGTTAAATTCGCCTCAACTTCACTGCCCAGGTAAAGCAGTTCAGTTTGTAAGGCTTGCAGTTCTTTGTCAAATGTTGCCCGCAGCATGGCTGTCTCCCTTAAAATTATGATTCATGACACATGAGTATGTGGTGTTTACCCAAAGCGACCGGTGATGTATTGCTCGGTTAGTTCTTGCTTCGGATTGGTGAAGAGGTCATCGGTACGGCCGTATTCCACTAAATAACCCGCTCTATCCTCATCCATATTAAAAAACGCCGTAAAATCAGAAGCCCGCGCCGCCTGCTGCATATTGTGCGTGACAATGATAATGGTGTAATTCTGCTTCAACTCTTGAATCAGCTCCTCAATACGCAGCGTTGCCACCGGGTCCAGCGCAGAGGTCGGCTCATCCATCAAAATAATCTCCGGTTTCACAGCAATGGTACGGGCAATACACAAACGCTGCTGCTGCCCACCAGAAAGCGAATAGCCACTTTCATTCAATTTATCCTTCACTTCATCCCACAAAGCCGCCTGCTGCAAAGAGGACTCAACCAATTCATCCATATTGCCCTTGAACCCATTAATCCGCGCACCCCAGGCCACATTTTCATAGATAGTTTTGGGGAAAGGGTTTGGCTTTTGAAAAACCATCCCAATGCGGCGACGCACTTCCACCGGGTCAACATTGGCATCATAAATGTTTTGATTGTGGTACAAAATTTCCCCTTCCACCCGCGCACTGGGAATCAAATCGTTCATGCGGTTAAAAGAACGCAGGACGGTACTTTTGCCACAACCGGATGGGCCAATAAAGGCGGTGATGGCATGACTTTTAACTTGCAGTGAAATATCTTTAACAGCGCGGAACAAGCCGTAATACACATGCATATTTCTGGCTTCAATGGCCAGTTTGTTGTTTGTAGTCGTTTGATGAGCTAGAGACATTTTTCCCTCTAAAAGTTACAAATTACGAATTACGAATGACAAAACAATGCGTTATACCCTTTTTGCAAAACGATTGCGGAGCAAGATGGCCGCAGCATTCAAACTGAGCAGCAGAACCAGCAGCACAATAATGGCGGCGGCGGCAATGTTGCGGAACTCCGCTTGAGGTCGGGAAGTCCATTGGTAGATTTGAATGGGCAGGGTCGTAAATTTGGAAAACGGGCTGGTGGGATCCACGGCGATGAACGTGGACGCACCCACGACAACAAGCGGCGCTGTTTCACCCAGGGCACGGGATACAGCCAAAATGGTTCCCGTCAGGATGCCGGGCAGGGCGCTGGGCAGTACGTGTGACCAGATGGTTTGCCATTGTGTTGCGCCTAATGCCAGCCCTGCCTGCCGCATGGAAACAGGCACAGCCCGGAGGGCTTCCTGGGCGTTGATGATGATGATGGGCAGGATGAGCAGGCCTAACGTAAGACCGGCAGAGAGAATGGTACGGCCGTTTGCCGATGCAGTACTTTCCACAGAACCAAACAACGCGCCACTGGTAAACACTTCCAGCGCCCGCACAAACACCGCCAGCCCCAACATGCCATAAATAATAGAAGGCACACCGGCCAGATTATTGATGTTGGTTTGCAGCAGCCGGTTCAGGCGGTTATCCACTGCGTACTCTTCCAGATAAATCGCTGCCCCTACGCCAATGGGAAAAGAAAACAGCACCGTAATGGCAATGACCCACAATGAACCAAGAATGGCAGTACGCACACCGGCAAATTCCGGGGTAGACGACTGCGCGTCGGTGATGAAATCGGTTGTAATCCATGACCGGAATTCCAGTTTGCCGTTGGGATAATTTGCGGCCATCTCTTGTGCAATCTGGCGGCGATTGAGCAGGGATGTGCTGAGTTTATAGACCTGCACCACATCGGGCTGAACCACTTCGCGCACTACCAGGTCGTGGACATTTTCCTGACTGCGAGGAGGTGCGGTGCAGCCAGACGGCCGTTCCCCGGCCGGAGCAGCACATACTTCGTTCCACAGCGCAGGCTTCTCAAAGACCAGTGCATTTTGGTAAAAGCGTTGTTCCCGCTCCAATGTACGTCCCCGGCCAGTGGTGATGTTTTGGGCAAGAATTTGCACCAATTCTTCCTGACTTAAATCGGCCAGGGCGATGTTAAAGACGTGTTCCGTGAAAAAGTCGAGCGTACCGCTGGCTGTGTCGGGAATGTAGCGGGCGACGGGTTGGGCAGGCCAATTGGGGTTGACATCTGCCCAACTTTCGGCGGTGGTGAAAAGCTGCTGGAGTTGGGGCTGGGTGATGTTGTCCACCGGATTGGCTGGATTGACGACGATGGCGAGTGTGTCCTGGCCTATTTGAAACTCCAGGGCGAAACGGCCGTTTTCCCGACACTGCTCAAATTCACCCGATTTAATGGGGCGGCTGGCGGCGGCAATGTCTGCTTGTCCGGCGCAAAAGGCTTCAATGCCTGCTGAACTGCCGGAAATGTCGATTTGCGCAGTGCCAGCGTAGCCGTCGGCGGTAAATTGGGCGAGCAGTCGTTCGGTAAGGGGGTAAACGGTGGAGCTGCCGGCAATGGTGAAACGGCCGTTAATCCCCTTTGGAGAAACAGCAGGCCATTGCCCGGCTTGAATTGGCAGAGATGGATTGGCGGCCAGCCAATTTTGCTGGCTGGCGGCAAAAGCGTTGGCATTTGGGGGCAGGTAGCCAACCTGTTCCACTTCGTCATTAATGTGGGTTAGCAGGTAGTTGAGGAACACATCGGCGGCCTGGTTGTTGGCCAGAACATCGGCGGATGTGTAGAGGTAGAGGGCACGGGTGAGGGGGTATTCTCCGGAAACGGCCGTTTCCTTTGACGGCCGTACCCCATCCACAGCAACCACCTTTAGCCTGTCCTGATTTTCCTGGTAATAAGCATAGCCAAAAAAGCCAATACCATTGGGGTCATTAGCCACACCATCTGCCAGCACCGTGTCATCGGCACTGTTCAGCGTGTTCCCGGCAGAAAGCAGTTTTTCCGTTTCCACATCCAGCACCAGCCGTTCCGGGTCAACTTTGTTAACGACCACCACATAACCAAACGAATCATTGATGATGGTAAACAGCAGCGTGACCAGCGTTAAAATAGCCACGGCCAGCGCTGACAAAAACAAAACACGCCAGAGCTGGCCTTTTTTATGCCGTTGCACAATTTGCTGTTTTAAGGCTGTCCCTTCTGGATACAGAGACTGGTCGTTTGTATGGTTGGGTTGTGTTGGAGAAGCCATCTTATTGGTAAACCTCCCGATACCGGGCAACAAAGCGGCGGGCTAACAAGTTCAGGGCAAAGGTCATCATAAAAAGCAGCAGGCCAATGGCAAACAAGCTGTTGTAATCAATTGAGTCGTAGCTCAGATCGCCGCCGCTAATGCGGACAATGTGGCCGGTCATGGTTTCGGCGGCCACAAAGGGGTTGAGGATGTAGCCAAAGAGCGAATCTTTGCCCAGCTCAAAATTTTTGGGGCCAGCACCGGCGGCAATTGCCACAACCATTGTTTCGCCGATGGCGCGGGAGACGGCAACCACGACTGCGGCGGTAATGCCGGAGAGCGCCGCAGGCACGACAATTTTTAGTGACGTTTCCAGTTTGGTTGCGCCCAGACCATAGGCGGCTTCGCGCAGGGCGCGGGGAACGGCATGCAAGGCATCTTCGCTCATGGAGCTAACCAGCGGGATGATGACGATGCCCACGACGATTCCGGCAGAGGCGGTGTTGAAGATTTCTACGGTTTGTTGCCCGAATATGCCGCGCAGCAGGGGGGTGACAAAGGTGAGGGCAAAGTAGCCGAAAACGACGGTGGGAATACCGGCCAAAATTTCGAGAATGGGTTTGATGGTGCCGCGCACGCGCTCGGAGGCGTATTCGCTCAGGTAGATGGCGGCGGCGAGGCCAACGGGCAGGGCCACGATCATGGCGATGAGGCTGGTCATGAGGGTGGCCAGCACCAATGGCCAAATGCCAAATTCGCCGAGTTGGGGTATCCATTTGGTGTTGGTGAAAATTTCTGACAGGGTGACTTTGTTGGACCGGAAGAGTTGTATGCCGGCGCGGTGGGGGGTGACGGCCGTTTCTTGTTGGCCGCGCAGAACCTCTATGACTGTACCGGAAACGGCCGTGACCGTCATCACCTCATCTCCCAGCCGGATCGTGTCGCCTGCCCCAATTTGTGCCCCCGCTGTGCTGACGACAAGCTGTGTGCTTTCGGTGTCTAATTCGGCCGTAAGCGATTTGTTGGTATTTTCCCACTGCTGGCGGGTAAAAAAGGCAATCGACTCTGTGGACAAGATGTAGACAATGCCCAGGGTGGTGAAAATAGACAGTGCCCCACAGAGAAATAAGAAAGTTTTTATCAGTGACTCTCGAATACGCGGCCGTTTCAGCAAGCTGTTCTCTTTCACCTGTTCAGCCGCAATAGAAGCCACAGAATTTTGTGTTGCCATATAGAAAATACTCCTTCTTTAGTACACATAACCCGAAGTCCGTATACCGTTTTCCGACAAAGTTACCGGAGGCAGCGCAAACGGAAAACGGATTACGGATTACTGAATATGGGTACTAGTCTCCAATCTCCAATCTCCAATCTCCAATTCCCACAGGCTCATTTTAGCATTTTCTCAAATAAGCAGTCAGCCATTTCATAACGTCTTGGTACGGCCGTTATGAAATGACTGACTAAGGCTTGCCGCTTACTGATTCGCATTCAGCCAATTTTGTTTGGCCTGGTTCAAGGCATCGGCATGGGCAGGGAAATAACCAACATCAATGATTTCCTCATTCACATGGGTCAGATAGAAGTTAATGAAAGCGGCGACCTGTGGTTTTTCTTTCATGATGGTGGCATCGCTGTAGATGAAGAGCGGACGAGCCAGCGGATATGTGCCATTATCCACATCGGCCTGATTCGGTTCCACACCTTCGATGGGAAGTGCGCGAAGCTGGTCTTTGTTTTCATTGAAGTAGGCATAGCCAAAGTAACCGATGGCATACTTGTCGCCGATAACCCCTTGTGCCAGCACATTATCGTCTTCAGAAAGCTGCAAGTTGGAGGCGGCCAAAAGGGGCGCTTCATCTTCGTCAAAAACTTCTTCTACAAAGTAGTCAAACGTTCCGGAATCTGTGCCGGGGCTAAAGCGGAGAATGGGTTCGGCTGGCCATCCTTCCCGGACATCGGCCCAGGTTTTAGCTGTGGAGAAGGCCGCAGCCAATTCTTCCATTGTCAGGCTGTCTACAAAGTCGTTTTCCGGGTTGACAACGACAGCCAGCGCATCAGTACCCACGCGAAACTCGATGGGTTCACGGCCGATTTCGCGGCAAGACTCCACTTCACTGTCTTTGATGGGGCGGCTGGCGTTGGAAATGTCTGTTTCACCGGCCACACAGAAACGTTCAAAGCCTGCACCGGAGCCGATGGAGTCAACGGTGATGTTGCCGCCGTACCCTTCTTCGCGGAACCGTTCTGCCATCCGTTCAGACAGGGGGAAGACAGTGGAGCTGCCGGCCGTAACAATGTCACCGGTAACGGCCAATGGGTCTACTGCTGGCAGCATCAGGCCGTCTGCGGCGTTGGTTTCCGCTGCACTTTCGCTTGTTGTATCGGTTTGGGTGTCGCTGACGGCAGGGGTTACTTCAATCTGAACTGTTTCTGTGATAACTTGCGGTTCTGTGGTGCTGCCACCACCGCAGGCAGCCAGTGCCAACATGGCAAGAGACAGTAAAGTAATTACTTTTAATCGCATCATTTCTCCTTTTTTGTTGTGTTAATGATGGGGATTTGATGGCCAGGTACGCATGGGAGTATGCGGCTCTGTTTGGCCTTTTTCATGTTCTGGAATGTGATTATATTTTGGTGGATTTAACAACGCGGTAAGGGGGTGTTAACGTTTGGCTATGTTATCTTTATCAACTTGTTAAAAGTGTTAACAGTTGGTTAATGGGCAATGGGGAGGGTGAAGGTGAAGGTGCTGCCTTTGCCTTCTTTGCTTTTGACCCAGATACGGCCGTTATGGTTTTGCACAATGTGGCGGCAAATAGCCAGCCCTAAACCTGTGCCGCTTTGCCCGCGTGTGCGCGCCGGGTCCGTTTTGTAAAAACGTTCAAACACTCGTGGCAGGTCTTTTTGGGGGATGCCAATGCCTGTATCGGCGACGATAATTTCCACTTCATTGTTTTTTGCTTTTGCCGAGAGGGTAATTGTGCCGTTGGCAGGGGTAAATTTGATGGCGTTGTGGAGCAGGTTGGAGATGACCTGGTGAATGCGGTCGGCATCGGCCAGCACGGGGGGCAGGTGTGCCGGGATGTCTAGCTGGATGTGTATTTGGCTGCGTTGGGCTTGTTTTTGCAGACGTTCTACGGAAAAGAGCAGCAGGTCGGAAACGGCCGTTGGCGATAACCGCAGCGGAACCAATCCCGATTCAATGCGCGACAGTTCCAAAAGTTCCTCAACCATTTGCGTCATGGTGTCCACCTCATTATCTGCCCGTTCCAGAAAATGTAAGGCCGCCGGTGGGTCATCCAGTGCGCCATCTTGCAGCGTTTCTACAATGATGCGCAAAGAGGAAAGGGGGGTGCGCAGTTCATGTGAAATGTTGCTGATGAAGTCGCGGCGAATGGTTTCCAGCCGCCGGATGTGGGTTAAATCTTGCAGGATAAGCAGGTAGCTGTCTTTTATCTGTTCGCCTGTTTGTGCTTTATTTGTCAGGGAAAATGGGGTGATGACGGCCTGTAAAAAGAGCGAATTGCCCATTTCGATGGCGGCGGTGTGTTCCTGGGGGGCTTGCTGGCATTGACGGTACAGTTCAATGAGTTGGTGGTGGCGCAGGACTTCTGCATACGGCCGTTTCAGGGCATACTGGCTTTTTGTTTCCAGCAATTTTTCGGCAGCCGGGTTCATTAACTGAATCATGCCAGATTTATCGATGATGAGAACCCCGTCGGTCAAAAAATTGAGGACAGCGGCCAACTGTTTTTCCCGTTGGCTTAGCTGGTTTATTTGGCCGGGTAAAGTTTGTGCCAACTGGCTAACAGCCTGCGTAAGGGGCTGCAAATCCGGGCCAGGGGATGAGGGTGGCCGTGTGGCTGGCTGCCCTTGTGTAATTTGCTGGATGGTGGTGGTGAGTTGGTGGAGATGGCGGCTGGTTTTTTTGTGGAGGAAAAGGATGACGGGAACGGCCGTGATGATCATAAAAACGGCCGCTGCGCCGATGGCCTTTTGCACACAGGCTGCATTTGCCAAACAGCCATCGCGGGAAAGCACCAGCCACAGCCCCCCCAAAGAAACAGCCAGCCAAACCAAAAAAACAGCCAGAATACGCTTGCCAGAGCCAGGAATCATCATGCCCAAAATCAGCCGTCAAAACGGTAGCCAATGCCGCGAACCGTGACAATGCGCCGGGGATTTTGCGGGTCTGGCTCAATCTTTTCACGCAGCCAGCGCACATGCACATCCACTGTGCGGCTGTTGCCGTCATAAGACCAACCCCAAACCCGTTCCAGAATCAAATCGCGGGAGAGGGCAATGCCCTGGTGGCGAGCCAAAAAAGTGAGCAGTTCAAACTCTTTTGGCTTTAGCCGGATGGCCTCGCCATTTAACCGGACTTCACGCCGGTTCTGGTCAATGACCAGATTGCCAAAGGTCAGCGTGTCACCGGTAGAGATGGCTTCATCTGTGGTGGTGGCATCAATGTTGGCTGTGACTTCCTCGCGAACCAGTTCCACGCGGCGAAGCAGGGCTTTGACTCGGGCCAGCAGTTCGCGCATGCTGAATGGTTTGGTCAGATAGTCGTCTGCGCCCATTTCCAGCCCGACAACTTTGTCTATCTCTTCGGTGCGGGCGGTGAGCATGAGGATGGGGACGATGGTTTCTTTGCGCAGGATGCGGCACACTTCAAAGCCGTCCATGCCGGGGAGCATGACGTCCAGCAGGACAAGGTTGGGGTTGTGTTGACGGGCCAGTTCCAGGGCTTGACGGCCGTTTTCGGCTGTAATGACGTCATATCCCTGTCGCTCCAGATTGTATTTCAACATTTCGAGCAGGGTGTTATCGTCTTCAACGGCAAGAATTTTGTAGTTCATACTTTCGTTTGTAGCAGTGATGGGAACGGCCGTCAACAATCTCTTTGAAAATTACGAATTACGAATTACCAGGCATCTGCGTTTGCCACCTGCCACTTACCGCAGCGAGTAGCTAAACGGGAACATCGACATCGGAATCAACTTAATATGCTGCCTGGCAAATGGCAGGCCAACAATGGTAATTGCCAGCAAAAAGGCGCTGCCCAGGTGGGCAATGGCAATTTCCCAGCCAAAAAGAAGCACCCAAACCACATTGAAGACAAGCCGCAGCAGTCCCTCCCCATTTTCTTCCTGGATGACTTGTTTACCGAACGGCGCCATCGCGGCAATGCCCAGTTGGATGGATTGGACGCCAAAGGGAATGCCGATGATGGTGAGGCAAAGGGCCAGTCCCCCTAAAATGTAGCCAATGCCTGCCAAAAATCCGCCAAAAATGAGCCAAATGAAATTACCAAATAGTGACATATACTGCCTCCTTTGAAAATTACGAATTACGAATTATGAATTACGAAGCAACTGCGTTTGCCGCCTGACACCTGCTACCTGCCACTTTCCGCCTGCAACTTGCCATTTCTTAATACGGTTTTTGGGGGTTGAATGTTGTATACTCTTTTGCGTTTGTTGTGAATTTGAACAAGGGATGAATTATGAAAAAGCTGGATGCCGGAAACGGCCGTAACCAAATAGCCACTGCCTTTACCCAGGCAAAATTAACCCAAACCGCCGCGCTGATGCCCTATTTTACCCTGGGGTATCCCAACAAGGCACAATCCTTAGACATCATAGAAGCCATTGCCCCTTACGCCGATTTGTTGGAATTAGGCGTGCCCTTCAGTGATCCCCTGGCAGATGGGCCAACGATTCAGCACAGCACCCAGGTGGCATTGGAAAATGGTATCACCACGGCAGACTGCTTGCAGATGGTTGCCACACTGCGCCAACGGGGTGTCACCACGCCGGTGATGTTGATGGGCTATTACAATCCCATTTTGGCCTATGGGGAAGAGGCGTATGCCAGAGACGCGGCTCAAGCAGGTGTACAGGGCTTTATTGTGCCCGACTTGCCGCCAGAGGAAGCAGAGTCGTTGGAAACGGCCGCCGAAAAGTATGGCCTGGCTGTTATCCATTTTTTGGCACCAACCAGCAACGCGGCTCGCATTGAGCGTGTTACCCGGCATGCATCCGGTTTTATTTATCTGGTGAGTGTTACCGGGGTGACAGGGGCAAGAGAGGGGCTGGATGCGAATTTGGCGGCGTTTGTGGCGGATGTGCGGCAGAAAACGGCCGTTCCGTTAGCGGTTGGCTTTGGTATTAGCACCCCCCAGCTTGCCGCCTCTGTGGGCAAAATGGCCGATGGTGTCATTGTGGGCAGCGCACTCATCAACGCCGTCAATCACGCTCAGGACAAACCTGCTGCTGCGGCCACTTTTGTTCGTTCCCTCAAAGATGCGCTGAGAAAGTAGTACTCAGTCAAGTGTTCTTTGATGGATACAAAGATTGGTTCAATCTCCGAGATTGAACCAATCTAATCCCTCATTTCACATGTGACTGAGTAGTAGTGAGTCTTCCCAAAAAACCGCAAAGCACGCAAAGAGCGCAAAGAAACGCCAGAGAGAAAATTCGTGAAATTCGTGGCTTTTTCGGAGCAGTCACAGATTAACACGAATTTTCACGGATTTTAACTCGACTTTTGCTTGACATA
>CAZRIB010000087.1:0-1739 GCA_964600035.1 uncultured Ardenticatenaceae bacterium
TGAACTTGCTGGATGACCATGTGGTCGATTTGCTGCTGGATTCTGCTGCAATGGGTATTAATGTGGTGGAACGGGAAGGAATCAGCTTTTCCCATCCTGCCAAATTCATTCTTGTGGGCACAATGAATCCGGAAGAAGGTGACTTGCGCCCGCAGCTTTTGGACCGTTTTGCTTTTTCGGTGCAAATTAGCGGGCTGGATGATCCGGTGCAGCGTGTACAGATTATGGAGCGCCGTATTGCCTTTGAGCGTGATCCGGAAGGTTTTCGGGCACAGTGGGCAGATAAGGAAAAGGAACTGTCCAGCCAGATTTCACAGGCCAGAAAGCTGCTGCACAAGGTGACCTATTCCCGCCGGGATTTGCTTTCTATTGCCGGACTGACGGCCTCGTTGAAAATTGATGGTCACCGGGGTGATTTGGTGATTTTGCGCGGGGCGCAGGCGCACGCGGCGTTTGAAGGGCGTGACCGCATTAGTGATTATGACATTATTTTGGCGGCGGAGTTGGCTTTGCCGCATCGAATTAAGGGACGGGTGTTCCAGGATACGGCCGTTAACGCCACAGACCTGCAGGATAGACTCGACCAGGTACAAAGCGACATTGGCAGCGGTGAAGAAGCCGAAATGTCTGATGAAAACCAGGCAGACCCCAGCTCGGTAAAAAAAAAGCCGTAGATAGCGAAGGCAACGAAGGGGCCGAAGTTTCCCAAAGCGAAGCCGGCCCCCAAACCATTCCCCAAACCCCACAGGAAGGCCATTGGTGGGAAGGCGGGCAAAAAGTGGAATCCAAGCAGGAATTCCATGCCCGCCGGTTAGATACCCAACTGGACAAATTAACCCGCAATCGTGCTGGCCGCCGTTCCCAAACCAAGACAGAACGCAAACGCGGCCGTTACATACAAGCCCGACTACCCAAAAACAAAAAAGTCCGCGATTTGGCTTTTGATGCCACCCTTCGTGCGGCAGCCCCCTACCAAAAAGAACGACGCAAATTGCGCAAAGACGTCGCACTGGCGCTGGAAAGGCAAGACCTCCGCGAAAAAGTCCGCGTTCGCCGTTCTGCCAACCTCATTCTCTTTGTAGTAGATGCCAGTTGGTCAATGGCTGTTGCCGAGCGCATGGAAGCGACGAAAGGCGCAATTATGTCTCTGCTGACAGATGCTTACCAACGGCGGGATAGAGTAGGCTTGATTGTTTTCCATAAAAACAGTGCCAATTTGGTACTGCCTCCCACCAACTCGGTGCAGTTGGCCAAACATGCCCTGGCAAACATTGCCGTTGGCGGCAAAACGCCCCTCTCTGCCGGGCTGCTCATGGCTTTTGAGGTGATTCGTAAAGAATCATACACCCATCCAGATGTGGAACCGTTGATGATTTTGCTGACGGATGGTGCGGGCAATGTCAGTTTGAGCGATTTACCGCCTCAGGAAGAAGCCCATCGCATTGCCGATATGATACGGGAACATGGCATTCGCTCGGTGGTGATTAACATGGAGCATGCGGCTTTTGACCAGGGGTTGGCGCAGGAATTGGCAAACCAATTGGATGCACCTTGCCATACATTGGCTGATTTGCGGGCAGATACGCTCTACCAAACGGTTTTGAAGCAGTTAGAGTAAGTGTTCAGCCTGAGAAAAACGTGGCAGGGATGCCACGCCGCTGTATGAGAAAGAAAAAATCCCTGTCTGTGCAAAACAGCATAGGCAGGGATTTTTGTTGGGGTGGTGATAGGGTGGGTGT
>CAZRIB010000087.1:1839-11652 GCA_964600035.1 uncultured Ardenticatenaceae bacterium
CTGTGCAAAACAGCATAGGCAGGGATTTTTGTTGGGGTGGTGATAGGGTGGGTGTATGTGACTAGCGTCCAAAATGCATGGGCATGATGATGTGCATAAAGTCATTGTCGCCTACTGGCTTAAGCACTCCCGGTTCCATGGCTGAGGTTGTTTCCAGGGCGACTTGCGGGGTGTCGATAACGCTTAAAACATCGGCCATGTATTTGACGTTGAATGCGATTTCAATGGGGTCCCCGTCAACACTGGCATCAATTTGGGCGACGTTATCGCCTGTTTCTACACTGGTTGCCTGAATAATGGCGTGTCCGGGGGAGAGTTCGTCTCCGGGTTCAACGCGGACACGGGCGGTATGGCTGGATTCACGGGCGAAAATTTCGGCCGTTTTGCATGCTTTGCGAAAATCGGCCGTAGAAACGATGGTGCGCGTGCTGTGGCGTTTGGGGATGATAGGTGTGTAGTCGGGGAAGCTGCCATCAATGAGTTGGGAGACCACAATGACGTTGTCCATGTCAAAAATGATCTGGTTGCGGCCTTCCGGCAGGCTGATGTAGATGGCGTCGTTGTCATCGCTGGCGACGCGGGCTACTTCTTGCAGGGCGCGTGCCGGGACAATGACGTGTGTGGGGGTTTCTACATAGCCGGGAATGTGGATGGAGCGAATGGAAAGCCGGAAGCCGTCTGTGGCGGCCATGGTGACGGTGCTGCCCTCGAACCGGGTGGAGACGCCGGTGAGGGTGGGGCGGGTGTCGTCTGCGGCGGCGGCGAAGGCGACCTGGTTGATCATTTGTTTGAAGACGTCGGTTTCCACACGGATACGGTTATTTTTGTCTGGTTCTGGTACGAGAGGGAACTCTTGTGCGTCGATGCCTTTGATGTTGGCTTCTGTACGGGCGCAGTTGATGTGTAATGTTTGTGTGGTTTCATGAAGCACCATGTCTACCCGTTCTGGCGGCAGGGTGCTGACCAGATCGTTGAGAGTGCGTGCCGGTACGGTGATGGCGCCGTCTTCTTCTACTTTTGCGCCTACCCAGCAGGTGACGACGATTTCAAGGTTTGTGGCTGATAGTTTGAGACGGCCGTTATCGGTGGATAACAGTACATTTGCCAGCACTGGTAATGTGGACCGGGTGCTTACGGCACGACCGACGATATTTAGCCCCTTGGCCAGATTTTCTTGCAAGCAGGAAATTTTCATGTTGCTTCTCCCAAAAGTTTTGTTGTATTACCCCGCATACCCCAATGCGTACAGTATAACAGACAACGGCGAAGTTGTGAAGGATGTTGGAAAAATTGGGGATACCCGTAATCCGTAATCCGTAATCCGTTATCCGTTATCCGTAATCTGTGTGCTCTAATTCTGGTAAGTTTGTCGGAAAACGGTATATAGACTTCGGGTTACGTTTTTTGGTGGATGAGGTGGTAGAGAACGATGCTGAGAGCGACGTGGACGTTGAGGGATCGGCCTTTGCCGTACATGGGCAGGAAAACGGCCGTATCGCAGGCGGCCAGCGTGGCTTTGGTGATGCCGTGATCTTCATGACCAACAACAAGGCAGCATTTTTGGGGATAGGTGTATTGGTAGTAGGGAACGGCCGTATCCGTCAGTTCCACCGCAATGATGTGATACCCATCTGCCTTTAATTGGTCAATGGCTGTGATGGGGTCTTTTTCATAGCGCCAGGGAACCTTTAGGCTTTTGTAACGGCCAACCTTTTCAATGGTGGGGTGAGGGGGCGTTGGCGTAATGCCGGTTAGAATGACTTCGCTGACCCCGGCGCCGTCTGCCACCCGGAAAACTGAGCCAACATTGGCCGGGTACTCCACGCTTTGCAGCAGGACAGCCACTTCTTTGTTTTGGGGGTTTTCTCGTTTGAAATCGCGTAAAAAACGCTTTAGGTCTGTGCCGATTAATGGTTTCATGAGGCTAATGATTGATGATTAACGATTAACGATTGGCGATTAGCGATTGTGGAGATTAGAGATTGGAGATTGGCGATTGAATCTGTACTTGCCGCCTGCAACCTGCAACTTGTAAACCTGCAACCTGCCACCGCATTTAACGATGAGCCGTTATGTAAACGCCTGCCGGATGTGGCAGAGTGTGGTGAAGGCGGCATCGCGCACGCTGTCATCGTCATCGCGTACGGCCGTTTCCAGGGCAGGCAGCGCGTCCAATGTGGGTAACTGCCCCAGCGTGCGGGCGGCGGCCATCCGCAGATTTGGCCAGGATGATTCCGTAAGCACTTGCACCAAAAACGGGAGCGCAGCCTGTCCATCCGGCACAACGCGCCCTTCGTCGCGGGCATAATCTTGCAGCCAGCTTTGCTCACTAATTTGCAAAGGCTGCCATTCACCCGGTATTTTGCGTTTGCGTACAATTTCTTGTGCCATGTTTGCCGCCGACTGCACAATCCACTCATTGTCCAAACGTTCTGTGTTAGCCAGCAGGGGCAGTACCCACTCTTCGTCTAGCAGGGAAATACCCATAATGGCTGCCCGGCGGACGTACGCGCTTTCTTCTTTTAAGGCTTCTTTGAGAATGTCCCAGGCTGTTCCGCCGTTAAGGGCCAGGCTTTCGGCGGCGGCGTGGCTGATTGTTTCATCTTCACTGATGAGGGCGGTGATTAACGGCCGTTCTGTGGCCGGATGGTAAAGCCATGACAGTGCATAAACGGCCGTTTCCCGAACATGCACATCCTCATCATACAGCCGGTCATCCAGCAAAGGCAGTGCCCTTTCTGCCGGTAATGCCGAAAGGCCAACAACCCCAGCCAGCCGTAAAAACGGGTCAGAACGTTCCAAAAGCTGCTGCATAAAACGGAAAACGCCCGGTTCACCCGTTTGGACCAGGGCAGCCACAGCACGCAGCCGCAGCACCGGCGCAAATGTGGCCTGCCGAATCATTTGCCCCAACAAAATAAGCGTTTGCCGCCGCCATTCGCCGCTGTCTGCGGCCTCTGGCATCCAGCTTGCCACCCGAAACAGCGCATCTCTGGTGGGGCTGGCATCTTTTTTGGACAAGACATATTCGGCCAAATCTGTCGCCCCTGCCTGGGCTGTGTAAAACCGCAAAACACCATCCCAGGTTGGGTGATAGGCGTGTTCTTTGGCCTGATCAATCATATTGTTGGCACTCATGTGGCCGGCTGTTAAATAATCGCGCCAAACGTTGCTAAAGAAGGACGTTGTGCCATTTGCCCAATTTTGAAACAGGCGGTTGTTGGTGATGCTTTTTTGGTATTTGGCGGCGGAAAGGTCTGGTTGGATTTCTGCCATTTCTGCGGCCAGACTTTCCACTTCAACTCTGGTTAGCTGTGCTTTTTCTGCGTTTTGCAGTTCATAGGCGATGCGCTGCCAAAAGGTGAGTACGGCCGTTTCCGGGGGCGTAATAGGCGCATCCAGTTTGCCATTTCCAGCCAGCAAAGGCAGGATATTTTCCATCAAATCAGCCCATCGAGTGGGGGGCAGTGCGGCTGTTCCTTTGCGTGTGCGCTGAATAATCAGGTCATGCCACAGGCGGAGCGACGTTTTGAGGGCTGTTTGGCCGGGCTGCCAGTAGCGGGTTGTACGTGATGGTTTTACTTTTAGGGCATCGGCCCATTTTTGGCCGAAAGTTTCTGCTGCGCCAGCCCGCCAGGGTAATATGGTGACCGTGATAAATTCCAGTGGGATGAGCAGGCCGTAGCCGCTGGCACTGCTGGCAACAAAAATTTGTGTTTCGGGGTATTGTGCCAGCAGATGACTCAGCCATTCGGCCGTTTCTTTGCGTCTTTCTTTGTTCAGGTTGTCGTAGCCGTCTAGCAACAGGCGTAAACGGCCGTTTTTCAACTTTTTGGCAATCAGGTCTTTCAAACCTGGGCTGGTGATGGGTGAAACCCGCTTTTGCAGGGCGGAGATGATGACCTGTGTCGGGTCTGGCAGTTCGCCCTCTTCGTTGGCAGTTAGATCCAGTTCGGCAATGTGCAGGAGAGCGGGCAGGGTAACGGCCGTTTCCGGGTCATTGGCTTCCAGCGCGGCGATGGCTTGTTGGGCGGTTTGGTAAGCGCAGTAGGCAAGCAGCGCACTTTTACCCGCCCCAGGGCCTGCGGTGATGATGACGCGACGGCCGTTTCTAAGCAAATCATCCACCGATGCCGTGGGTCTGGTGGGGCTGGCTACCCCATACGCCAACTCCGGCCAAAGCTGGTACAGGTAGCGGCTGGATGCGCCGTCATCATGAAAAGGGTCATAGGCTGGTTCAGGAATGAGCAGCCGAGGCGGGACATACACATCGCTCAACTGCGCCCAGGCCGCCCCCAGGTGGTAACTTTGGGCATACGTCACTGTTTCAGACAGGTAGCGGGACTCAACGCCCGTGCGCACCCAGGAAACACTTTGGCGCACGCGGCCAACCGCGCTCTTTTGCCACCGGCGTACCACAGGCAGTGCACGCTGCACCCCAATGGTTAGCAAAATCCCGATAAATACGCCCAGACCCAGGGAAATCCAGTCAATTTCCCATCCGCGTAATGATTGCAGTGAAATGGAAAGCTGTATCAATGTTGTCACTCCGGCCAAGTAAATCACAAAGAATTTGTGTTTTACTCAGGGAAAACGGGAGAATCGTTGTTTTCTGAATTCAAAAAACCTTCCCGTTTTCACCTAAAGCTTTTATTGTGGATTGTCTACAGGTAATTGTCAATCGCAAATCTCCAATCCACCAATCTCCAATCTACCAATCCCCAATCATCAATTCTCTATGGCTGGCAGGTAAATCTGGTGTTCTACCCACAGGTCGCTAACGGCCGTCATGGCGGCTGGCGTGCCATTGCTGGTGACATCTACCTGATTGGTGAGCAGGGTGAATCCCGGGGCGGTGACGGTGGCTTGATAGGTGAAAATGTGGGCAGTGCTGCCGCCAACGATGGCTGGTTCCAGCCGCAGGGTTGTGCCATTGGCTGGCATGTTTCCTTCTGCGCTTTGAAAGATGCAGCCGCTGTTGTGGCAGGGTGAGTAGGCGTAGGTTGTGCCGTCGCTGCCTGTGCTGTTTTCTATGCCAATGCTGTAGCCGTATTGTTCGGAAAGGGCATCACGGCCGTTTATGGTGTAGTAGATGTAGTAAATACGGCCGTTTGGTTCACTTTGCCCGTCCAAAACAAAGGCAATGGCCTGACTGCTGGTTGTGTTGGGGTCGTTGAACTGTCCGGCATTGTGCCAGTTAACATAAAGCACCTTGTCGCCGCTGGGCAGTAAGCCGTTCAACACGGCAATGTACCACTCGCCCACTCCTTTGGACATATCCACATCACGCCAAAGGGCGGCTATGGCGGCATTGGCTTCGGTGGCGTTGGGCAGGGGCTGCGGCAGGGCTGTGCAAACGGCCGTATCCCCGGCGCAGGTCATTGGGGCCATCACCAGCCCATTTGCCGACACATCCAGTTGGGTGATGGTATTGCCAAAAAAGGTGACGGCATAAGGCGCTGCCCAATCATTGGCTAAATCAACCGATACAATGCCATCATCACAGGCGGCGGCAGGGGAAAAAGTTGAACACAACTCGCCAACACCCAGGTCGCCCAAATTTTGGTAAGGCAGCGGGGTCACTTTGGTAATTTCATATCCCAATGCTCCCGGCGGAAGATCGCCTTGCCAGGTGAGGGTGCGGCTGCCGGCATTGTAAACCAGCCCGCCTGTTGCCGAACCGGGCACATAGTCCAGCCCCACTGGGAGAGTGTCTGTTAGCTGGAAGGTGTTGGTAATGCTGTCCAGGTTGTCTAGTGAGATTTGGAAGGTGATTGTTGTGCCGGGGGCCGCCAATGAGGGGCCGCTTTTTTGCAGCCCGGCATAGGTGGAGGTTTGCTTTTTCACGGCTACCGGCATATGGAGGGTGACTTGTCCGGGGCTGGTCAGGACGATGTGGCCGAATCCCCAGCCGCCCTGGGCATTGAAAAGACGCACGTCGGCGGTGATTTGCAGGGTTTGGCTTTGGCCGGGATTGAGGGTGAATGTGCTGGGGGTTGTGGTAATTTGCATGCCGTCGGGAGTAACGGCCGTAACCGTCCACGTCGCCGCCACATTCAGCGTAGACTTTACCGTGCGGGTGAAGGTACACGTCTGGAAACAGGCGCTGTCTGCCATACTGGGGACATTCAACGCCTTGGGGTCTCCTCCTGTGGCGGGATTGGCATTTTCGTAATTGACCTTTGTCTCATTCATCACCAGCCCAGCCAGCGCGGCATGATTCAAATCCAGACGGCCTGCACCCACGTCAAAGGCATCGGCCGTGGTTGTGCCATCTTCCTTCACCAGCCCATCCAGCACACTGCTCATCATCAAAGCCGAACGCACTTCATCCGGTGTCCACGTGGGATGGCTGGCAATGAGCAGGGCGGCGGCTCCGGCTACATGCGGGCTGGCCATTGATGTACCGCTGTAAAAGCCAAATTCCGGCTGCGCTAATGGGTCTGTGGTGTTGATGGCAGACAAAATGTTAACGCCCGGTGCGGCAATGTCGGGTTTGATGACATCCATTGCCGTATTGGGGCCGCGCGAGCTGAAACTGGCTACTTCATCGGCGTAACTGCTGCTGGTGGAAACAGATGCTCCGGCAATGGTTCCCATGTGGTTTGTGCCTGCTGCCAGCCATGCTTTCAGTGCGTTGGCATCTTCATAGCTGATGTGGACGGCGGGCAGGTAGTGGTTGTCGCTGTTGAGCGTGGAGTCGGTGGCGGAGTTGGCAAGAATGAGGCCGCCTGCGCCGCCAGCCAGGACATTGGCGCCTTTGTCTACACGGGCGATTGTGCCCCGGTCGCAAATGACAATTTCGCCGTTAAATGTGTTGGCGGGAAATGGGGTGAGGCAGTCGGCATCGCCGTAGTCGGCGGCGTAGACAATGGGAGCCGGGCCGTATGCGGCTGTCAGGCCTGCCCCGGTGATGTCGGCGAGGGGGCCGCTGCTGCTGGTGAGGCCGGTTAGCTGGTTGATAAAACGGCGATCGTGACTGGTGGCGGCCACGTTGGTTAGCCAGGGGGTTTGGTGGGAAAGGGTTTCCGGGCTGGGGCCACTGTTGGCGGCAGATGCGGCGACAAAAATGCCTGCGTCGGCGGCGGTGAGAAAGGCTTGCTCAACGGGGTCGTTGTAGGGGTCCTGGCCGCCGGAGATGGAATAGTTGATCACATCAACGCCGTCGAGGATGGCCTGGTTTACGGCCGCTAACAGGGCGCTGCTTGGGCAGGTGGCAACACAGGCATCGTAGGCAATGATGTGGGCGTGGGGGGCGATGCCGGAGAGGGTAGTGGTGAAGGTGTAGCCGGTGTTGCTGGTCAGGGTGGCACTGATGATGTTGCCTGCGGCGGTGCTGGCGGTGTGGCTGCCATGCCCAACGCTGTCTTCTGCGCCGTCGGTTTCGCCGTAGGGGTCGGCGTAGTCCCACAGGCCGATGAGTTTGTCGTTGCACAGGCTGGGGGTGGTGGCGCACAGGCCTTTGTAGCTGCCGCTGTAGGTGTGGGTGTAGCCGTCGCCTCCTGTGGCGGCAAAGCTGGGATGGTCGCTGTTGATGCCGGTGTCGATGACGCCGATGATGATGCCTTCGCCTTTTGTACCGATGCCGCCGGGTACGGCCGTGCCGTCCCAAACAGCCGCTGCACCTGTAAACGTTGGGCTGGTGTCCATGGCCAGCTCATACATCTGTTCCGGGTAGAGGGCGACGACGCCGGGCAGGGTTCGCACGGTGTTGGCTTCTTCTGGTGTCAGCCGGGCGGCGATGCCGTTGAAGGCGGCTGTGTATTGGTGGAGGATGTCTGGCGTTTGGCCGAATTGGGCTGTCATGGTTTGGATAAGGGTTTGTTGGGCTTGTTGTAAGGCGTATTTGTAATTTTGGGCGGCGGGGGTTTCGAGGCCGTCTTTGCTTTGGAGGGCGGCGAGAGGCGGGGCTTGTAGTTGGATGATGTAGACGGCCGTACCGGAAACGGCCGTTTCGTAGGCGGTGGTTTGTGGCTGAATGTGTGGGGTTGTTTTGCCGGGTTGTGGGGCCTGGGCAACGGCCGTTACACCCGCTGCGGCCATGATTGCCAAAAGAATGATTACCTTACCCAAAAATTTTTGCATGAGTTACTCCCAGGTTTTTGATGGTTGGAGATTGGAGATTGGAGATTGGAGATTAGAGATTGGAGATTGGAGATTTCATATCATGCCTTATTCTGTCACTCTGTCACCCTATCACTCTGTCACCTCATCACCTTTATCTACTATCTTATTGCTTGATGGCTTGAATCGCCAATCCCCAATCGCTAATCCCCAATCGCCAATTTGGGCTATACTTTTGCCCATGTCATTACCAACACTCAACTTATGGAATGTTCTCTTGGCAGCATTACCCATTGCTGTCGTTTTGTACTTAATGGTTGGCCGTCATTGGGGCGGCAGTAAGGCGGGGCCGGCGGGTTGGTTAACGGCCGTTCTCGTGAGTGTTTTGTTTTACGGGGCTGGGGGCAAGCTGCTTCTGGTGGCCTGGGGCAAAGCCATTTTTCTTTCCTTGTTTGTGCTGTACATCATCTGGATGGCACTGTTGTTTTACCACACCGTCAATGAGGCGGGTGTGATTACAGCCATTGGCAAAGAGCTGCCCGGACTGGCAAAGGATAAACCGGCACAGGCGCTGCTGCTGGCCTGGATTTTTGGCTCATTTTTACAGGGGGCAACGGGTTTTGGCGTTCCGGCGGCTGTGGTTGCGCCGTTGATTGTGGGATTGGGTTTTGCACCCAGTACGGCCGTTGTCATGGCGCTGGTGGGACATGCCTGGGCAGTGACCTACGGCTCATTAGGATCGTCCTTTTTGTCATTAATGGCGGCCACTGGCCTGCCCGGTGAGATGTTGTCTGCGCCAGTGTCCTTGTTGTTGGCGTTGGCGGGTCTGGGGTGCGGGCTGGTGGTGCTGTGGTTGTCTGGCGGCGGAACGGCCGTACGCCAGCGCGGCCTTTTTTTGCTGGTCATTGCTGTGCTTATGGGGAGCGTGCAGGCGTTCATTGCAGAATTAGGGCTGTACACACTGGCTTCTTTTGGAGCAGGGCTGGCCGGACTGATTGTTGCCATTGTCTATTTTTCCCGGTCTGCGGGCAGCACCCACTTTAATGCCAAAAATCTTTTGCGGGCATTTTTGCCTTATTTTGCATTGATTGTTGTGATTGTGCTGGGGCAGTTGGTACTCAAAGAATGGTTAAACAGCATCAAAATTGCACCTTTGTTCCCGGCGGTCGAAACCCGTTTTGGCTGGGCAACACCTGCCGAAAAAGGGCGGTCGATTAGTTTGTTTGGTCATGCCGGTGCGCTGCTTATTTACACGTCGCTGTTGACTTACCTTTGGTACAGGCGGCAGGGTGTGTTACCAGAAGCCAAGAGCAAGGTGTATGACGGCCGTCTCATTTTGCAAAAAACGTTAAAAGGCTCCATCAAGCCTACGATTGGTATTTATGCGCTGGTGGCTATGGCGCTGACGATGCAGCACGCAGGCATGACGCAAATGCTGGCTGAAACGTTAAGCGCCAATACGGGCATCATTTTCCCGTTTCTCAGCCCGTTTCTGGGGGCGTTGGGCGCTTTTATGACGGGGTCTAATACGAATAGTAATGTGGTGTTTGGGCAGCTGCAGCAGCAAACGGCCGTTGCCTTAAACCTGTCTGTGCCCTTGATTTTAGCCGCTCAAACCGCAGGGGGCGCCATTGGCTCCCTCTTTGCCCCAGCCAAAGTCATTGTAGGGGCCAGCACCGTGCCCGGCGCAGATGACGGAGACGTGTTGAAACAGGCAACGGTGGCCGGACTGGTCATTATTACCGCCAT
>CAZRIB010000088.1:0-11639 GCA_964600035.1 uncultured Ardenticatenaceae bacterium
ATCCGTTTTCCGTGTGTGCTGCCTCTGGTAACTCCGTCGGAAAACGGTATACGGACTTCGGGTTACGTGTACTAGTCTTGTTAAACGCCGCTGAAGGCAGAAAATCCACCATCAACTGGCACAACAATGCCGGTGACGAACCGGGAGGCTGGCGATAACAGCCACAACATTGCACCCAGCAATTCCTCAGGATTGCCAAAACGCCCCATTGGCGTGTGGTCGATGATCATTTGCCCACGCGGTGTCAGGCTGCCATCGTCTTTGAGCAAGAGGGCGCGGTTTTGTTTGCCGATGAAAAAGCCGGGAGCCAGCGCATTGACGCGAATGTTGGGGCTGTATTCTTGGGCCATGTGGACGGCCAGCCATTGGGTGAAGTTGCTCACGCCTGCCTTGGCAGCCGCATAACCCACGACGCGCGTCAGCGGTGTGAATGCGGCCATGGATGACAGGTTGAGAATGACGCCAGCGCCTTGTTTGGCCATGATTTTGCCGATGACCTGGCTGGGCAAGATGGTTCCGAGAATGTTCAGGTCAAAGACGAAGCCCAATGCTTCTTGTGGCAAATCAAAGAAGTTGTTATCGGGCGCAGTGGTGGCCTGGGGATGGTTGCCGCCGGCGGCGTTGATGAGGATGTCTATGTGACCGAATGCCGCCAAAACCTGCTCCACGGCCGTTTCCAACAAATCCCGCTGCAACACGTCGGCATACACAACCATGTACTTGCCCGGACCGGCATCCATTGAGGTTTTCAATTCATCCGGCAAGTTGGGATTGCGAACCAGAATAGCGACATTCGCCCCGCAGCCGACCAGCGCACAGGCCATCTCGCCCCCCAAAACGCCGGTTCCACCGGTGATAACGGCCGTTTTCCCTGTAAAATCATACCATTTGGCAACTTCTTGCAAGTTCATCCTAAACAACCCTTAGCTGATAAGGTGGCAGTTTGTCGGAAATGACGTGCAGGGTCGTGGTTTCGTCAGCATCAAAAATATAAATGGCGGCACGGCCGTTTGCCGTTTCTACCACCCGGCTGCCCGTCGGTGTTCCTTGATTGGTTAGCAAATTCCCATTTCCCACCAACGTAAAAGAGAGTCGTCGTTCATCCGTTAGCACGGGTATCCCGTCTGGTGTGATGAGTTGAACGGCAGCGAGAACGGCCGTTTCCCCCCCAACCTCCACCCGCTCATACCAGCCCGTGCCGCGCCGGTAATGGGCTAATTTGGCAGCCGGGTCTGGTTCCATCGTGTCCAGCGCGTTCCAGGTGTGCGGCAGCGTCACCCATGCGGTCGGTTCATCTTCAAACCGGAAACGCCAATTGTCGTTTATTTGCACACGATTTTTATGAATCATAATTTATGTCCATCAGCGTGCCAGCCAACCGCCATCAACGGGAATAATCGCACCATGCATGTAATCCGAAGCGGCAGAAGCCAAAAATACGGTAATGCCGCCTAAATCTTCGGGCGTTCCCCATCGTTTGGCGGGAATGCGCGCCAAAATAGCCTGATTGCGCTGTGCATCGGCGCGGAGCGGGGCGGTATTGTCCGTTGCCATGTAGCCGGGAGCGATGGCGTTGACGTTGATGCCAGATGCCGCCCATTCGTTGGCCAATGCTTTGGTCAAGCCAGCCACGGCACTTTTGGCTGCTGTGTACGCTGGCACCAGAATGCCGCCCTGAAAGGAGAGCATGGAGGCGATGTTGATGATTTTGCCGCTGCCCTGGGCCAGCATCACCCGCCCGGCGGCTTGTGACAGGTAGAAAAGGGCGTTGAGATTGACCTGGATGACAGCATTCCAATCGGCGGGGCTGTACACTACGGCCGGAGCGCGACGAATGATGCCCGCATTGTTGACGAGTATGTCCAGTCGCCCTAGCCTGCTTTGTACGTGGGCAATAAGTTGATCTAATTCGGTTGGTGTGGCTGTTTCCAAATTTGCTTGTAGGGGAAGGAAGCGGCGATTGAGATTGGTAACGGCCGTTTCTGTCTCCGCATAATTATTCAAATACAAACCAGCAATATCAGCCCCCGCCTCAGCCAAAGCCACCGCTATCGCCTGACCTAATCCACGCCCCACACCGGTGACAAGCGCGACTTTTCCATCCAAATTGAAACTGTTTAAGATGCTCATTTTATTAACAATTACTTTCCCTTCATGCGTTCGAGTCCTGCCACCTGCGCCGCATCTGCTTGTACAGCCTGGGTGCGATGTTCGCCCGCCAGGAACCAGAGATAGTAGGATTGAAAACCGGGTGCGCCGACGTAGGTGTGGTAGCCATCGGGAAGCATCAGGATAGAGTTGTCCTTGACCGTGTAGTTAGCCGCGTCTTCTTCCGTGTGATAGAAGCGGGTAATGCCAAAGCCATTTTCTGGTTCGATGCGAAAGTAGTACATTTCCTCGTGGTAGGCTTCATGAGGCAGGTTGTCTACTTCGTGTTTGTGCGCCGGATAAGTAGACCAATTGCCGCTGGGCGTAAAGGTTTCGCCAACAATGAGCCGCCTTGCGGGCAAATCAGGGTGGGTGCTTTCGACTAAAATTTGGTGAAAGTGACGGGTGTAGTTGTCTGCACCCCATACGCCGGCGATGACTTGATCGGGTGCGATGAGATACGGTTTCGTTGCCAAATCGCTGGGGGCGCTGGCAAGGGCAATTTGGGTGTCGGTAACGGCCGTTACCCCATAATCATTCCCCATTGGCATATAAACCGAATACGGCTTACCCGCAAACACATTGGCGCGCTCACCAATCCCGGCAAACGTTTCCGTGCCGACCTGAATGGTTGCCTTGCCGCCCAAGATGACGGCAATGTATTCGCGGTTTTCTGTTTGGCCAACGGCCGTTTCGCCAGCCTTTAACACCAACAATTCAAAATCCAATAATTTACACGGGTTATAAGGCAAAGCGTTCCACCCCGGTTCTTGCGTCAGTTTTGCAAAATAGTCCATCGTTTTCTCCTATTTAGTCGGCCCCCAAAAATCAGGGTTCTCCCCTGCGAGAGTCAACAATGCTTCCATAAAGAAATAATCGCCAAAGATGAGGAAATTGTCGCATGCCCAACCTTTTGGGATGTGCAGCGCGCCATGTTCGAGCAGCCCTTGTCCAGCGGGGTCTGTTTCCCAGCAGTGGGTGATAAGCGCATTTAGCAAAGACTCGCCAGCGGCGCGCCATTTTTCGTCGCCGGTTAGGCGGGCCAGACGCAGCAAGCCGCAGGCGGCAATGGCGGCGGCGGAGCTGTCCCGATAGGGCGTTTCGTGAGCGGGGAGGCGCAAGTCCCACAGGGGGATTTTGTCCCCGGGCAGGTGGTTGAGAAAGTAAACGGCCGTACCCTCCGCCGCATCCAAAAAATCAACACCATCACACCACTGCGCCGCCAGTGCAAAACCATAAATCAGCCACGCCTGTCCCCGCGCCCAGCAAGCATCATCGCTGTAACCCTGGTGGGTGCCCCCGGCAATCGGCGCGCCCGTTTCCTGATTGAAAAAGTAGGTATGAAAACTACTGCCATCTTCTCGAATCAAATATTGGCGGCTGAGTTGAGCATGGCGATAGGCGGCCTCATGATAACGCCCATCCCCCGTTTGCTCGCTGGCCCAAAAGAGAAGTGGCAAATTCATCATCGTGTCGGCAATGATTTGCCCGCCCTTTTCGGCATCGCCAACCGAACCCCAGGCCTGGATGTACTGCCCCGGCTCCCGATAACGTTTCAGCAATTCACCAGCCGCTTCAAGGGCAAGTTGAGCTGCCGATTCGTCGTTGGTTAACTGCCATTGGGCGCGGGCGCTGAGTGTGAACAGAAAGCCCAAATCGTGGGTGATGTGGATTTTCTTTTGCAGGCGAGTGTCGAAGGTGGGCAGGAGAGCAACGGCCGTTTCCCTAAAAACAGGCTCGTCACTTGCCGCATAACTCAACCAGAGCAGACCCGGCCAAAACCCGGACAGCCAGTTGACGTTATCGTTGAGGGTGTAAGTGAGGCCGTCTCCCGTGTTGGGGAAACGGCCGTTAAACAACCCAATATTACGCCGCACACGGCCCAGCGCATTCGTGAGAATTTCGTTACCGTTTATCGCTGCACCCGACCTGATGCATCGCCGCCGGCCAGCCGCTTCACTTCTGCGACCGTCGCCAGATTCGCGTCGCCTAAAATGCTGTGCTTCAAGCAGGAGGCAGCTACGGCGAAGTTAAGCGCATCTTCGTCGGCCATACCCGTGTGCAAGCCATAGATCAGCCCGGCGGCAAACGAATCGCCGCCCCCCACCCGGTCCACAATATCGGTGATGTCGTAGCGGCGGCTGAGGAAGAACTCGGAGCCGTTGTACAGGCAGGCTGACCAGCCGTTGTGGCTGGCGCTGATGCTTTCGCGCAGGGTGATGGCTTGATATTTCAAATTGGGGAAGGTGGCAAACATCTTCTTTGCCAAAGCTTCGTAGCGTGCCGTGTCCAAACTGCCGGAAGTGACGGCATGATCGACATCGACATCTTCCAGTTTCACGCCCAGCGATTTCTGACAATCTTCTTCGTTGGCAATGCCCACGTCTACGTATTTGACGATTTCGGACATTACTTCGGGGGCGGTTTTGCCGTATTGCCACAACTTCTTGCGGAAGTTGTAATCGCAGGAGACGGTGACGCCGCGGGCCTGGGCGGCTTGTACGGCCGTTAACGCCAAGTCCGCCGCTGTTTGGCTGATTGCTGGTGTAATGCCGGTAATGTGAAACCAGCCCGCGCCGTCAAAAATCGCATCCCAATCAAAATCGTCTGCGCTGGCAGCGCTGATAGACGAATGCGCCCGATCGTACACCACATTGGAAGCACGCTGATTCGCGCCTGCTTCAAGGAAATAAATACCAATGCGTTCACCTTGCCGGACGATGAAGGAGGTGTCCACGCCATAGCCGCGCAGGAAACGAATGCAGGCGTCAGCAATCGGATTATTCGGCAAAGTGGTGACAAATGAGGCATCAAGACCAAAGTTAGCCAGCGACAGGGCCACATTGCCCTCGCCGCCGCCAAAAGTGGCTTCCAGCGCCGGTGATTGAAAGAACCGCTCGAAACCGGGAGATTTCAAACGCAGCATAATTTCGCCTAAGGTTACAACTCGTTTACTCATGATTTTTGTCCTTTATTCAAAGTGACATTTACAGGGCGAACTGCCTTAATTTGCCCAAAGTTATGCGCCCTATGACTGTCATTACTAAGCACGAACGGATTTGACAATGTTAACGGCCGTTTCTGCCAAATCCCGAATCTCGTCAAACTTCCCATCATTGATCAACTGTTTCTTCACCATAAAGCTGCCGCCGCAGGCGTGAACCATCGGCAGGCGCAGGTAATCAGCCAGATTGTCGGCGCTGATGCCGCCGGTGGGGATAAACTTCACGCCGACATACGGCCCGCCAATCGCCTTAAGTGTTTTGATGCCGCCCGCTGCTTCGGCGGGAAAGAATTTCAACACATTCAACCCTTTGTTGAGCGCCATGTTAATTTCGGTAGGGGTCATCACGCCGGGGGTAATGGGTATGTCGTTGGCTAAACACCAATCAACGACGGCGGCATCAAAGCCAGGGGTGACGATGAATTTCGCGCCGGACGCTTTGGCCGCTTTGGCTTGTTCAACCGTTAACACCGTGCCAGCGCCCACTAAAATACCGGGGTAGGCAGCGCTCATTTTTTGGATGGCCTCAGCTGCGGCGGCAGTGCGGAAGGTAATTTCGGCGCAGGGTAGTCCACCATCAAGCAATGCCTGTCCCAACTTTGGCACATTGGCAGCATCATCAATCGCCACTACGGGAATAATCCCTATCTTGCCTAATTGATTCAATAATTCATTCAATTTCAAGCTCCTTCTGTTTTTCTCGCCATTTCAACTGTTATTCAAAGCCCTTAGGCTCTTTTGAATTTCACGAAGTCAAAGAAAAAATCTGACATCAATTTTTCTCTGGCAATTCTCTGAAATTCCCATACACCCTGTGTTTTTTCGACAAAGCCATTGCTTGTAAGCTAAACCAACCACCTGCGGCCTTGTCGAACAGCTTCTATCACTTCCTGATAAATCCAGCCGTCTTTGAATGTTTGATAACGGCCGTTTCCCTCACCACAAATATCAGCCACAAATTCCCGCGCCAAAATCGTCCAGTTGCGCTGTGTATCGTCGGCAATGTCAGGTTGGGCAGCGGTGATGTGACCAGGCAGACCGTGCTTTTGCCATCGGCCGCGCCGGGGATGAATGTAAAGCGGCCCTTGCCCGTAGTGGCCTTCGATGTAAATGGCGGCCTCACGGCCGTAGAAGGCGATGTAGTCGGGCTGGAAGCGAGGCTGCAAGGCCATGTGCTGGAACATCGCTGATACGGGTTGGCTGGCCTGGTTGGTTCTAATTTTTGCCAGCACCGTGTATGACCATTCGGCATCAGATTTAGCCCATTGCAAGGTGGGGTCGTCGGCGGAAGCTGGGGCGAAATTGTGCCGTTCACGGAAGTGGTGTACGCCGGGGACGATGGGGGCCTGGCCCATGTCGCTGCGGGCTGCGCCGCTGGCCTGAGTTATCTGCCCGCCTAATACCTGCTCGACGATGGACAGTTTGTGGGTGAAGTTGTTGTTTAACCGCCCGCCGCCCTGATCCAACCGATGCGACCAGCCAAACGGAATCAGCGGGTTGAGATTGAAGTGCGAAATGCACTCCACTTCCAACGGTTCACCGATGGCGCCGCTGGCAACCAGTTCTTTGGCGTGCAGCACGTGGGGCATGTAACGGTAGGAGGCGGCGTAGGCGGTTTTAACCCCTGTTTCTTTTGCTGTTTGATAGAGCGTTTTGGCGTGAACGGCCGTTGCCGCTAACGGTTTATCGCAAAAAACATGACACCCTTGCGCCAATGCGGCCATAATCGGCTCAAAATGGGCGCCGCCGGGTGTGCCAATGGCCACAATGTCCGGCTGCAAGTCGGCCAGCGCCCGCTGCCAATCTGTCCCGGCATATGGAATGCCCATTTTGGCGGCAACCTGTGCCACGACCTCTGGCGTGCGGCTGACCATGCCCGCAATCTCCACGCCTGCATCGCGCAACGCCAGCGCGTGGCCTTGCCCGGCAAAACCAGACCCGTGAATCAATGCGCGTAAACCGTTTACCATGATTAGCCAGCAACCAAATTTAACGCCCGGCGTAAGTTGGGGAAATTGCCACCCGCTTCTTCTTTAACGGCCGTATCAAACATTCCCGTAATTTCCGCGTACTCATCTGCGGAAAGGGTTACATCAAACGCATCAATCGAAGCCTGTAACTGTCGCTCCGAACTCACGCCCACAATCGGTGCAGCCACGCCCGGCGAATGACGCACCCAGGCCACTGCCAACTGCGCCGGATGCAAATCCCGGTCGGCGGCGAATTGGTAGAACTGACTGATGGCATCCCCGTATTTTTCCAACCATTCGGCCACGCGCTTGTCGCTTTGCCCGCGTGAATCGGTGGGGATGGGTTGGCCGGGTTGATATTTGCCGGTTAACAACCCTAACGCCAGCGAGCGGTAAGTGGTGATGGCGATTTTTTCGGTGATGGCCTGCGGAATCACTTCCACTTCCACCCCGCGTTCGATGAGATTGTAGGGGATTTGATTGCAGACCAGCCTGGCCCAACCATGGCGCTCGGCGACGGCGTTGCAGTGCGCCAACAGCCATGCCGGGAAGTTGCAGCAGCCGACATAGCGTGCTTTGCCGGCAACAACGGCGTTGTTCAACGCTTCCATCATCGGCTCGATTAGCATATTTTCACGCGGCCAATGAATCATAAACAGGTCAACGTAATCCGTCTGCAGACGGGTGAGACTCTCGTCCAAACTTTGAGCAATCCAATCGGCGTCGGTGTTTTTGGTTACTTTTGTGCCAATAAACAAATCCTGCCGTTTACCTTTGGTTATACGACCTAATATTTCTTCGGTGACGCCGCCGCAGTAAGCGGCTGCTGTATCAATGAAGGTGACACCCTGGGCAACGGCCGTGTCCAAAATCCGCGCCGACTCCGCCTCATCGCACCTGTCGCCAAACATCATCGTGCCCAAACACATCTCCGAAACTTCCACACCTGTATCTGCAAATTCAATGTAATTCATCTCTCATCCTTTTTTTGTAATCAATAATCGGTAACCGGTAATCGGTGGTCAGTACTGATTACTGATTACTGTTTACTGTTTACTGTTTACTGTTTACCGCTTACCAAATTACGGCCGTGCCGGACTCCCATCCGGCAGTCGCGCCTGCGTCCACTGCACAACCTCATCACGGCAGGGATACTCTGCCGCGAGTTTTTCATCAATATCAATGCCTAAACCAGGCCGATCATTGGGATACAAATAACCATCCCGTACTTTTGGCAGGCCGGGGAATATGGCGTAATCCAACTCGGATGGCCGATACCATTCCTGGATGCCAAAATTCGGCGCCCACACATCCAAATGCAAATTGGCAGCATGGCCGACAGGTGATGTATCACTGGGGCCGTGCCACGCTGTGCGCACGCCGAACATATCGGCATACGCGGCCACTTTTCGCGCCGGTGTAATGCCGCCCATCTGGCTCATGTGCATCCGAATGAAGTCAATTTGCCGCTTGGCAATCAGCGACTGCCACTCATGCGGGTTGTTGAACAGTTCACCCATCGCCAGCGGGGTGCTGGTTTGCTGGCGGATGTTGGCAAACCAATCAATCTGCTCCGGCGGCAGCACATCTTCCAGAAAGAACAGCTTAAACGGCTCCACATCTTTGGCAAACTGCACGGCGTCGATGGGCGCCAGCCGTTCATGCACATCGTGGAGCAGTTCGATTTCGTCGCCCAATTCAGCGCGGATGTGGGCGAGCAGGTTAAGCGTGTCGCGGGCGTAGGCGCGGGGGTCGAAGTAGGCTCCATCTGGCGCGTTTTCGGGCTTTACCAGCGCATCGGAAATGCCGCCGTATATGCCCAATTGCACACGGAAGTAGCGGTAGCCTTTGGCTTGCGCGGCTTTGATATTGTCTACGACTGCGGTGGGGGAACGGCCGTCTGTATGCACATACACATGGGCCGCTTCACGACACTTTCCGCCCAGCAAATCATAGACTGGCATGTTGGCAACCTTGCCCTTGATGTCCCACAGCGCCTGATCAATGCCGGAAATGGCGTTGTTCAACACCGGGCCATTGCGCCAATAGCCATTGACCATTGCCATCTGCCAAAATTCCTCAATGCGGGCCACATCCCGCCCGATGGCAAACGGTTTGAGATGCTTCTCAATGGCAGCATGGACGGCATAAAACCTTTGCTTGAATGTGGCGCATCCCAGCCCATACAACCCCGGTTCGGATGTGATGACTTTGACGATGAGCAGCTGCGATCTACCGGGCTGGGTCAGAATGGTTTGCACATCTTGAATGGTGATTGGTTTGGACATGGCCTACCCCACCGTCAATTGGGTACGTGTGAATAGGCCCTCGATTAACTCTGGTTTGAGCAAGCGCAGGACGGCTTCTACAAAGTAGTAATCGCCGTAAATCAAGGGGTGATCCATGAACTGCTGGGGTACGGAACGGGAACCTTGCAGGAGGATGGCGGATACGGCCGTTTCCCGCGTTGAATAATTTTCCCACAAAGAAAGCACAATCGCCTTTGCTTCTGCCCGCCACTGTTCAGCCAAAGCCGCATCCGTCTCGCCTGCCGCCAACTCCAGCAAGCCCGCCGCAATCACCGACGCGGCAGACGAGTCGCGGTAGGTATTGGGGATGTCCAGGCTGTTGTAATCCCAAAACGGAACCTTGTCCTCTGGCGCATTGGCAATGGCGTAGCGGGCAGTCTGGCGGGCGGTTTGGAGAAACAGGTCTGTGCCCGTCCAACGGTACGCTTCGGCAAAACCATACAGCGCCCAGCCCAGCCCCCGCGACCAGGTGGTGTCGTGGCTCAATCCTTGATGGGTTTCTTGCCGCAAAAAGATGCCGGTTTCGGGATCAAAGTCGGCTACCTGGGAAATGGACCCATCGGGGCGCATGAGCGTGTGGCGGCTGGTGCGGGCGTGGTTGGTGGCGATACGGCCGTATCGCAAATCCCCCGTTTGCGCGCTAGCCCAATAGAAAAAGGGCATGTTCATCATCAAATCGACGTTGATACGCCCCCGTTCATGGGGCGGGCCAGCTATGCGGCCCCACGCCTGCATGTATTCGCCACGTGGGTTGTAGCGTTTGGTGAATGTTTCGGCAGCGATCAAGGCATCCGGCAGCAAGGTATTGTCGCCGGTAATACGATAGCCAAGCACATTGGACAAATAGAAGATGAAGCCTAAATCATGCGTGTCCGTCGTTTCTTTTAGCCAGGATAGTTTTTGTGTCCATTGGCGAGCGGCCGTTTCAAATTGGGGGTCTTCGGTTGCGGCATAAGCCAGCCACAGCAGCCCCGTCCAGAACCCATCCACCCAATGGCTGGGGATGCGCTCTTTTTCGGCCGTTATCCAGACGCCATTTTCCCACCGTTCGGGAAAGTAGGTGACGGTTTTACTGTTTTGAGCAATGATGTGCACACTATAATTGAGTGCTTCTTCTAGTTGGTGTTTCAATTGCTATTATCCTTCTTCTACTAATCTTCGGGCAGATTGCCCTCGAAATCTCCATTAATAGTCACTTTGATGAGGAATAATTCCAGATTGGCCAGCAGCTGCCTCTGGAATTGTGAAGGTCTCAGGTTCTTCTTCCGTCGAAATGTACCCAATCACACCATTCTTCGCGGAAATAATGCGTATAAGGTCCTCGTCTTTGTCGTTGGCAGCGACTTCTACAATTCCCAAGCCATCCTGTGATAGATTAATCCCAAACGCCACGCTTTTACCTGTTTCAAGTTTGGCGGCGAGTTGGGCACTCAGCTCAGAAACGACCTTTTTAATTTCAGCGCCCGTCACACGTTTAAGTACCGCCTGCATAAAATCAGCGCTTCTAATGAGTGCAATGGCGGAAGTGGCTGGTTTAAGCGCCACACTTAATGTCTCTAAACTTTTCTTACTGAAATGGGGATGATCAGGTGGCGCTACACTCGCAAAAATACTGGTTGGTCCTCCCAGAATGCGAACCAAACCGCCAATTAAAAACCCGACACCAGACTTTTGGCCTTTCGTCATATCGCCTGTTTCATAATAATGAACATCGCCGTCTGCATCTTGGCGAATGAGGACTATCTCCTCATAATAGACATAGTTGCGGCTTTTGGCTTCTTTTAATGTTTTCAAGGCACGTCCCCCTGACGCTTCCTCAGTAAAAGCAGCCACTAATACTCCCACCTTTTCTTGATTCGTTTGATTCATCTGTAAACCTCCGTTATCCAGAATTTCCACCTTTATTCGCTTCAAAATTAAAGACAGTATTCATGACAGGGTGGGAGAAAAGCTTGGCAATCAGTTCAGGACTCACTAAGCGCAAGCGTTTCGTGGAAATAATAATCTCCGTAAATTAGGTCATGATCGGCATTGCCAAGTCAGACGAAGTGGGTGGCATGTTTTAAGATGGAAGTCATATCATCTTCCTGGGGAAAGTCCAGGTTGGACATCCGCCGCGATCAGGAAAGTCTTCGAGTTGAGAGATGTTGTTTTCGATTTTTTAAGGCTGAAGTGTAAGGCAGCCTGCCAAATTTTGTTCAAGAGAAC
>CAZRIB010000089.1:0-11471 GCA_964600035.1 uncultured Ardenticatenaceae bacterium
GGGTTTACGGGCGTTTGGTGCGGCAGGCGGTACGGTTGGGGCTGCCAGTTATGGAAGGGTACACACCGCTGGAGCTGGCACATCTGCTGACCACCCGGCTGGATGTGATGGCAGGTCGTGAGTGGTGGGGGCAAAGGTGGGTGGCTGGCCGGGTTACGGCCGTGAAGCCTGCGCTTGTCCGGTTCATCCAGTTGTATAACCAGCATCAATACCACCACAGCCTGCAAGATGAGCTGCTTGGAATGTTGTGGCGGCAAATGGAACGGCCGTTAATGGCGCTCGTCATCTGGCATAAAATCACATTAAGGAATCATGATCTGACACACGTAACCCGAAGTCCGTATTCCGTATACCGTTTTCCGACAAAATCACCAGAGGTAGCGTACACGGAAAACGAATAACAGATGTATCTATTCAGGTGTACCCTTAGATTTGTCAAATTTAGTCTGGTAAACGCCTGGTCATGCTAAAAAATTTGACAAATCTTCTCGGCAGCGCTGTATAGATACTAACAGATTACTGAATACGGATACAGTGAATAATGCCGTTTTTTGCCGGATTTACCGCAGCTTATCAAAAATTAAGAAAAATGTGGGATAATCATTTACGGAATGTGGCAAGTGGCATGTGGCAAGTTATCTCTGGAAACGACAACTTGCGACCTGCTGCTTGCAACTTGCAATCATTTTCCATTCTCAATTTTCCATTTTCAATTTTTACCAGGAGCAATTCATGAGTCGTGATAATTTTGATATTCCCGAAGTCTTTCGCCGAGCGATGGAAGAAGCTGGCTGGGACACTGGCCGGGGTGGTGATGGAGACGACGAGGGCGGCGGCGGAGATCGGCCACCATTTCCCCGTCGTTCAGAACCAGCACCCGGTGCAAACCGTTTGCGCTGGCTGCTTGCCATTTTCTTTTTGCTCTTCTTGAGCGTGAACTTTTTGGTCAGTACCTACACAGAGTGGCTTTGGTTTACAGAAGTCGGCTACACATCGGTCTGGCTAAAGCAGTGGCTGTTTCGCTTTGGTTCTTTTGCGGTTGGTTTTTTGGTGGCGCTGGTTGTGTTGTGGGGAAACTGGCACTTTGCCCGCCGCCGCGCCATCCAAACGACACCACCGTTTTACCCACAGGTGCTTAAATCACGGTTCATTGGCGGCGTGCTGGTGGCAGCGGCTTTGTTTTTGTCGCTGGGTTTTGCAGGGGCGCTGTCATCGCAGTGGGAAAGTTTGCTGCAATTTGTAAACAAGGTTCCGTTTGGCACAAGTGACCCGCTCTTTAACCGGGATATTGGTTTTTATTTGTTTGAACTGCCGGTTTATGAGCTGATTCAGGGCTGGTTTGTGTCGCTGCTGGTGTTTGTGTTGTTGGGTGTGGGGGTTTTGTATGCCTTGAATTTTGTGCCAGATATTCAGCGGGGACGCTGGCAGCCGTGGCAAAATGGGGCGCTGCGCCAGCATGTGGCGGCGCTGGGCGCTGTTTTGCTGGCGTTGTGGGCTGTTGGCTATTGGTTTGATGCCTTTGATTTGCTTTATTCGCCGCGTGGTGTGGTGTTTGGGGCGAGTTATACAGATATTAATGCGTCGCTTTTGGCGCTGCGGCTGCAAATGGTGACGATGGCGATTGCCGCGGTGTTGATGATTTTGAATGTGTTTCGGTTTTCGTTACGGCCGTTACTGGTCATTGGCGGTGTGTGGCTGCTGGTAACAATCGGCGTGGGCAACCTGTACCCCGGACTGCTGCAGCGGTACTCTGTGGAGCCGAATGAGCTGGCGCGGGAAAGTGAGTATATTGCTTACAACATCGAATATACGCGGCAGGCATTTGGGCTGGATAATGTGGATGAACGGCCGTTTACCTTTGAGCAGTTGTCTCAAGAAACCCTGGCCAGCAATGAATCATTATTGAAGAACATCCGCATTTGGGACTACCGGCCACTGTTGACCACCTACGGCCAACTGCAAGCCCTGACCCTTTACTACCAATTTACCGACATCGACATTGACCGGTACGTGGTCAACGGCGAAACGCGGCAAGTTATGCTGGCCGCCCGCGAATTAGACAAGGCCAACCTGCCCAACAGCTCGTGGGTAAACCGCAAGCTGGAATTTACGCATGGTTACGGCATTGTCATGAATCCGGTAGACCGGGTCACACCGGAAGGACAGCCCGACTTTTTCATTGAAGATTTGCCGCCACAAAGCACGGTTGACATTGAAGTGACACGGCCGGAAATTTATTACGGCGAAACCACGTATGATGCGGTGTTTGTGGGCAGTGACCGGGATGAGTTTAGTTATCCCGGCGATTCGGCACCGGTGTACAGCAGTTATGCCGGTACAGGTGGTGTGCCGATTGACAATTACCTGAAACGGGTGCTGTTTGCCATTCGTTTTGGGGATGCCAATGTGCTGCTGAGTGATGAAATTAACAACAATACGCGCATTCAATATCACCGCCAGATTCAGGAGCGGGTGCGGCAAATTACGCCGTTTTTGACGCTGGATAATGACCCGTATGTTGTGGTGGTAGACGGCCGTTTATTCTGGATACAAGACGCCTACACCACCAGCCGCCTCTATCCCTACTCCGAACCAATTGCCGGTATTAACTACATCCGCAATTCTGTCAAGATTGTCATTGACGCCTACAACGGCACAGTCACTTACTATCTTGCTGATGAAACAGACCCCATCATCCAGACCTACAGCCGCGCCTTTCCGGGCCTGTTCCAGCCGTTTGCAGACATGCCAGAAGGGCTGCAAGCCCATATTCGCTACCCGGAAGGTTTGTTCCGCATCCAGTCTGACCAATACCTTTCCTACCACATGACGGATGTGCGGGTCTTTTACAACCAGGAAGACCGCTGGGAGATTCCCACGGAGGTGTTCCAGGGTGGCGAACAGCCATTGGAACCGTATTACGTGCTGCTGCGGCTGCCGGGCGAAGCCCAGCCAGAATATCTGCTAATTCAACCGTTTACGCCGCGAGAGCGGGACAATATGGTTGGCTGGATGGCGGCCAGGAATGATCCGGCGAATTATGGCGAGCTGGTGGTGTACCGGCTGCCCCGGCAGGAACTTGTTTTTGGTCCCAGCCAGATCGAGTCGCGCATTGATCAGGACCCGGAGATTTCGCAGCAGTTTTCTTTGTGGGATCAAAGCGGATCGAGTGTGATTCGGGGTAATTTGCTGGCCATTCCGTTGGACAACAGCTTTTTGTATGTGGAGCCGGTCTATTTGCAGGCAACAGCCAGTGCGCTGCCGGAACTGCGGCGGGTGATTGTGGCCAGTGATACGCGGATTGCAATGGAACAAACGCTGGAGGAGGCGTTGGCGGCTTTGCTGGAAGCCCGACCTTCAACGGTGGTGGAGGGTGGAAATGAGGAACCGGCGGCTGAGGATACGGCCGTTACGCCTTCAACAACCATTCCTGTTGATGCCACAGTGGAAGAGCTAATTAAGGAAGCCAACGATCATTTTGTGGCCGCAGAAGCCGCGCAGCAGCGGGGTGACTGGGCCGCTTATGGGGAAGCGTTAAATGCACTGGAGGAAACGCTGAATCAACTCATGGCATTGACCGGGCAGTAGAAACGGCCGTTTTTCTGCCAAATAAAAAAGCGTCCGCCCAATCAAGCGCGGACGCTTTTTTTATTCGCCTATGATTTGGAGAATGAGTTCTCTTTGCCGGTGACGGTTGTCAAAATCGACAAAGATGATTTGCTGCCAGGTGCCGAGGGTGAGACGGCCGTTTACAAAAGGCACAGTCAGCGACGGCCCCAACAAAGCCGCCCGCACATGGCTGTGGCCATTACCATCGCCCCACCGCGCGTTGTGGGCATAGGGGCGGTTTGGCGGCACAATCTCATCAAACAGGCGGCGCAGGTCACTGACACAGCCCGATTCATATTCGATGGTCGTCAGCGCGCTGGTTGCTGAAGGACAAAAAACGGTCACTGTCCCGCTTTTCACCCCGCTTTCTTGCACAGCCGCTTCAACCTGCCCGGTAATGTCCACAACGTCGGCATGGCCTTGTGTCTGAAATTGCAGCGTCTGGGTTTGAACCGTCATTAACGCACCATTTCCTCTGCCCGGTCAAAGATCACATCACTGTAATGGTGTACCAATGTGATGATGTCGCCTTCTTCCACCTGACGGGTTTCATCCAGCAGGATGTAAACTGCACCGGTAGATTGTTCTGTAAAGGTGAGGGTAAAATGGTGTGTCCCCGGTGTCACGGTGAGTTGTTCTACCAGCGGGGTTGGTTCCAGCACAAACAGTTCGTCGCTGAGTAACGGCCGTGTCATCACCACTTCCCCATCAATCATCAACGTCGCCTCAATCACATCATCAATGGGGTCAAGCCGCTTCAAACGGCCAAACGGCGCAGAAGGGTCATCAAAAATCAGGCGTACTTCTGCCTGCTGTGGCTGAATGGGCGAAAACGGCAAATCGGTCAAGAAAATTTGCATCACCATGACCACCGCCAACATGCCAAAAGCGATGAGGAAATGCCGCCAGGTGAGCGGCTCGGTCATGCGGCGGCTGGACAGGTAGTCGGGCTGGGTTGTGCCGTCTTCGTGAGTAATAACAGGGATGTTTTGCGGCTTGAGCGCCTGGTCAAATTCATTGGGCGCGAGCCACAAGGCCGTAATGGGCGCTTGGGCGGCTTCGCGCCGCAGCCGGGGTACACGCTTGCGAATGAGACGTTGTTCCGCCCATAAGTTACCTTCCCGGTTGATGCAGTCGTCTGGTGGGCAGCCAACAATTTGCACTTCTGCCGCGCCAGCGTCGTAAGTACGTTTGAGCAGGTCGGGCGGGGCTGCCCCAACACATGGCAGGGTGATAATTTCAACGGCCGTATCGTCAATTGTCGGGTATTTGCCCTGTGTGGCTGCCTGAATATACGGCCGTGCACCCACTTCTGCATGACGTTCACAGGTGTAAATGACCTTAACTTTGCCAGATGGGGTTTTGGCCTGCGCCATTTTCAAGCGCATCACCGTCGTGTCCCACATAAAGTCAGGCGCAATGCCCCCCATGCCCACAGCCACGCCGTCACACGAACCCACACAAATGCCGCAAGAAACGCACAAGTCAGGGTCTTCAATGGCAATGTATTTGTGGGGTTTGTCGTCGTGGCGCTCAACCATTTTGATCGCGTCATATGGGCAGTCAAGCGCGCATTTGGTGCAGCCTGTGCAGCGATCGTAGATGATGTTGACTTTGGGCAGGGGCTTTTTTTCTCGTGAAAGCCAGGGCAGGGCAAGGGAAACGGCCGTAAATAAAATCACCCCACCCCACACAACCCACGCCCATTTTGAACCGGCCAGTGGCAAAAAGAAGAGGAAGATGGGGTCGATGGCAACCTGTTCGGGAACGGCCGTGTTGTTAAACGCAGGCAGCATCCCCACCGGAAACACCACAGACACCACCACCAGCACCACTGCCAAACTCACAGTCCACTGCATATCTGGCAGCCATTTCGGCCGTTGCAGCCGCCGAATATGCAAATAAAAGAACCCCACCGAAATCAAAAACAACAAAATATGCGCCACCACAATAGAAAACAACACCGGCCAGCTAACCCCGGACACCCCCGCCCGGTACAGCCAAACCAAATAATCCGGCACAAAAGCAGTAAACCGCCCCAAAAAACCAACAAACGCATCCGTAATCAACTGTGCCCGCTCATCCCACAGCAGCCAATAACCAGTCACCCCCGCAAACCACACCAGCCCGGTCAAAACCACACCCGTCACCCAGGCCAGCCACCGCTGCCCCCGGAACCGCTCCATAAACAACGTGCGATACGCATGCAAAAGCGTCGTAATCACCAACGCTCCAGAAGCATACCGATGTACAGCCCGCATCAAACGACCAATCGGCTGACCCTCCAGCCGGGTAGCCGCCGCATAAGAAGCCTCAAACCCATACTGAAAAAAGATAAACAAATAAAAACCAGTCACTCCCACAATCAGGAGCAAAAAGAAAGCAATCATGCCCGTATGGTAAAACGGATTCAACTGATGAGTTCCCGTCAACCGATTAACAGGCTTCTCAACAGCCAAAGCCAACCTTTCCAGCAAAATAGCCCAACGGTGACGCTGCGGCTGCCATTCCTTTAACAAACTGGCAGCTTCCTCCCCACCCGTACGCCCTTCACCCAACAATGACCACGACACCGCATGTTCATGATCATCATCATGCTCCGGATCAACTTTCGCCACGACATTATCCGGGCGAGGCTCCCCAAGCCCCTCCCCGGTTGTCGGCGCACAATCCTTCTCTGCCTCTGCGCCAGGTAACAATTCCGGTTGTTTACGCTTAAAAATTGACATCAGATAAACTCACACCGCCCCAATCAAATTATAAGAAAGTGGGCAATGTAAGTTTTACCCCACATTGCCCACACAAAATCACTCAATACAGAGCATACTTACTTCAGTGTCAGCATAAAGGCCACAATATCATTAATGTCGCGTGCTGACAGCTCTTCACCATAATTCTGATACATCACGCCTTCTGTAAAGCCGTCAACCACATAGGCATTTGGCTCCATAATCGATTGGCGAATGTAATCTTCTGCACTCATTCCGTCCACGCGGGTTTCGGCACGGGTGGCCACACCAGATTGCGACGGCCCTACCAAAACAACACCCGGTTCCAAAGAGTGACAGGTAACACAACCGGGCGCACTGTTTGGCCCAATCGTCACTTGATTGAACAATTCTTCGCCACGAGCAGCATCACCAACAGAACTACTGCCAGCATCAGACGCGGCATCATCGCTGTCACCGCCACCGCAGGCCACCAAAGCCAGGGCAAGCACCAGCAAGACTACTAAAACATACTTACGCATATACAATCCTCCAATTATAGAAGTTACCACACCCTGAATCCGGGCGCGGTCATGTTAAGATTTGCAATCATGTCAAACAACAGCGGCCCATATGCAATTAAAATGAGCAGCACTGTAATGACCAACCAGGGACGCCATGTGTCCAACCAAACCGGAGCCGGTTCCGGTTCCAACGGTTCTGCAACTGGCATCGGTTCACCATCATCCACAAGAGCTTTCTTGTTAAAGACTGTACCCAGCATGACCGTGTAGAACAACAAGCCGCTGACGCCCAAAATCAAACCGCCAATGAGACTCTCAATAACTTGTGGCTGCCATGTATCTACACGGTAGGCAGCGACACCCAACATCACACGGCGCGGTACACCAAAGTTCAAGCCCAGAATATGTAAACCGTTGGACATGAGCAACATACCCACGAACCATGTCCATGCCTGGGCAAGAGCCAATTTGGGGCTAAAGAGTTGTTTTCCAGTTAATTTTGGCACAAGCCAGTAAGCAATACCAAAAAATGTCAATGTAACGCCCGAACCAACTGTCAGGTGGAAATGCCCCGGAACCCATGTTGTATTGTGGACAACCAGATTCAAGTTATATGAAGCATTGGTCAAACCACCAATACCGCCAAAGGCAAACAAAATCATTGCCAGGTTCTGAGCTGTATAAGAAGGATCACCCCAAGGCAACGTACGAATCCAGCCAAGCAAACCCGTACCGCCACGGGCACGTCCGCCAAGTTCCAGCGAAGCGATGACATTAAATGCAGTAAGCATACTGGGCAAGAACAAGGAATACGTCAAGACAGCATGCACAACCTTCCAGCCCGCAGGTACACCGGGGTCCAGATATTGGTGATGCAGCCCTACCGGCACAGACAACGCCAGGAACAGCCAAAACACCAGGCGGGCGAGAGGTTCGCTAAACAATTTACCGCCTGCTTGTTTGGGCATCATCCCATACCAGGAAAGGTAAGCAGGCAAAAGCCAAAAGTACACCAGCGGATGGCCTGTGAACCAGAAGAACGTGCGAGCCAACTGTACATCAACTCCTTCTACCCAGCCAAACGACCACGGAATGACTAACCACAGCAGTTCGGTAGCCACACCCAATGTGGCAATTTGCCACATAACCATCGTAATTAAGGCTCCCAATGCCAGGAATGGGGTACGTACACCGGGGTTTTGCTTGCGCCACTCACCATACGTCAGGTAAAAGCCCAGACCGCCAACCCAGGAACCTACAACCACCAGCACCAAGCCGATATAAAAGAAGGAATTGGCTTTCATAGGGGGGTAAAAAGTGTACAACACAGTTGCCAGATTCATCAAAATCGGCACGGCGGCCATTATCAACCCGACAAGCATCATCACAAACGATGTCGTATTGATTTTTGGATGGGTCAGGTTCATCTTCAGGCTGTGCGGAATAACATAGGTGAAGAATCCGACAATAAAGAACGTTGTCCAAATTAACGCATTCATGACAGCATGAATGGTTAACCCCTGGTAATAGCTGGCAAGGCCAATTTTTGCCAACGATGAATACCAGTTAATGCCAGCATGTCCCAGTTTTTGAATGGGGCCAAGTGAACCACCAATAAACAAGGCTGTCATACCTACAATAAGGTACCAACCTGTCAATTTCTTTTCATGCGCATACATAATCGCTTACTCCTCCACAATCAGTTGGCCGTACATTGTATGGTGACCAACCCCACAATATTCGTCGCAAACAAAGTTATATGTTCCAGGTTCGTCAAATGTTGCTGTTAGCTTGGAAACGTGACCCGGCAGCACCATCATATTGATGTTTGTTTTTTCCAATATGAATCCGTGCTGAACATCTTTGCTGGTAACGTAAAAGGTGACTGTGGACCCGACCGGTACTCTGATTTCCCGCGGCAGAAACGACCAGGTTTGAGCCAAAATGTATGCTTCATAACGGTTTGGTGCCAATTCGCGAACGCGTTCTTCTACGGGGTCACCAAACGGGGACACACCAGGAGTAGCAACTGTTCGTGGGTCAACCACTTCAACTGGCTGCGGCACTTGAAAGCCGGAGACAAACGCGCTCACACCCAGAGTCGTGGCAAAGGTGACCAACATAATAATGCTAAATATGATGTAGATTTTTTCACGACGATCTACATGCATCATTGTGTCACTCCTCTTGAGAGCATTGTCAGGTAAGCACTGCCCCACAATGCAATGATAAGAATGATGTAAATAACTAAAATGGCTACCGTTCCCTGCGGTGCTTTATACTTCTTATCGTCATTCATAAAAACTTACCTCCTTAAATTTGGTTAATTCTTCTTTGCCAGTTGTTTGCGGGAAATGGTGTCAACTGGCTTTTTTAGTGGCCATAACCTTTTTCCTCATGAGTTGAAGGTCGCCTTGGTTGCAGCCACAAAATCCCAAAAAGTGGTGTCATTGTACCAAACTTGCTTATTCCTTGATCAATATTTCCAAATCTGCGGCGATATCCTCGCCCGGCGTATCAAATGGGTACAGGAGCCGAATATATCCTTCCTTGTCAATGACTGTTACCGTTGCTGTGTGATCAACCAGGTAGCCGGAATCTGGTGTGCCGTCATGTTTTTCATAAAAGATTCCTAACGGTGTGGTGGCCGCCAAAATCTCGTCTTCTGTTCCCCCTAACCCAATAAAAGATGGATGAAAGTGTTTGACGTATTCATCTACTTTTTCGGGGGTGTCGCGTAAGGGGTCAACAGAAATCATAAGTACCTGCACTTTGTCGGCATCCCGGCCAAGTGCATTGACTGCTTGTTTTAGCTCTGTCATGGTGGCAGGGCAGACATCGGGACAGTAGGTGTAACCAAAATAGAGTAAAACGACTTTGCCGCGAAATTGTTTGAGGCTGATTTTTTCGCCGCCTGTTGTGGTGAGGGTAAAGTTGGCGGCTCGTTCGGGGGATTGGACGGTGATGCCGTTGAATGCGGGTGTACCAAACGGCCGTATTCCAATCACCCACAAAATGGCAAACCCCATCACCAAACCGGCCAGCAAGCCACCCAAACCAATGAGCCAGCCACGCAAACGGCCGTTTCCACTGCGCCCATCATTCGCCAAAGACTGCCCTGCTTCCGATGCCACAAATCCCCCCTTCTCCACTTCGTGCTAACGGGGATAACACGAAAAGAGATGCGCCGCTTCATACGCAAACCGCGCCGGCCCATCACTATTCTGTGCTTCCTCAATTAAAAAGTTTATATCTCGCAAAATCACGTCCACATCAGGAACGGCCGTACGGTACTCCGCCCGCAGCAAACCACTGCCATCCACCAACATAAACGCCGGATCCAGCTTAATAGAGTGATCATCATTCTGCTTGTAATACACACCAAAACCACCGCCAACCACCCAGCGCACCCGATTCTCAGCCCCGGTCAAAAAATCCCAGGCCACACCGGATTGCCCGGCATCCAACTGCCGGGCATACGCCGCCAACACCTCAGGCGTATCATAGTCCGAATCCACCGAGATGGTGATCAAATGAATGGGAATATCCCCACTGTCAACCGTTTGCAAACGGCGGGCAACCTCCGCCATGACCTGGCTGGTCTGGGGGCAGCCTTCTCCACAGCGCGAATACGTAAAGTTGTACAGCACAATTTGACCACGCAGCGCTTCACTGGTAATCCGTTCGCCATTTTGGTTTGTTAGCAAATAACCGGGGGCTAAAGTAATGCGGGGCAGCACTGTTACCGGCTGAATGGTGACGAAGGCAAAAATAGCCACCCCCACCAACAGTAGTAAATAGGAAAACAACCGCGCCCAAATCATAAAGAAACGGGTGTTGGCCATTCGATTCTTTTCTGCTTCCGCAGTCAGTTGGTGACTCATGGGCACAATATATCCTCAGCCAATGCTGCCATGCTATATTGTTCGCTTGATAAAACGAGGGTGGATTTTTGGGTATCCCCCCCACGAAATCCAAGTTTTCCTCAAAAAATCAACAAATTGTTGTGACCCACTTCACAGCCAACACCTTCTGTTTGGTTTATGCTTAGCCTATCTACACAAACAAATTAGCGAATTGTATTGAGGGAGTTAGCCGTGATTGTTTCGATGTTTTTGGCTCACCTTGTCGGTGATTATATTCTGCAATGGGATAGTTTGGCAACCTGGAAGAGTAAGTCGTTGTACGGCGTCATGGCTCATTGTCTGGTTGTCACGGCCGTAACGGCCGTCTTTGCCCTGCCATTTACCCCATTTTGGTGGACTGGTGTCCTCTTCATCAGCAGTCTGCACTTCATCATCGATGCTGGGCAGCTGTTGTGGAAACCCGCCCTGCCCCCACTGCTTCGGTTTATACTGGATCAACTGGCACACATCCTCGTCATCGTCACAGCCCTTGTCCTGGGCGGCTTCATGACCCCATCCACACTGACCGCTTCCCTGGCAGCGGCCGTAAACAGCGACCGATTCCTGCTTTTGCTCACTGCCTACGCCTTCATCACCATGCCCGCCTGGGTGCTCATCAAATTTATCGCCTACGGCCTCGTCAAAGGCACAGCCCCCGACTTTCCCGGCATCACCAACAAATACATTGGCATCCTGGAACGCCTGCTCATCGCCACCTTTGTCGG
>CAZRIB010000090.1:0-11409 GCA_964600035.1 uncultured Ardenticatenaceae bacterium
GCCATTCAAAAAAATGAAGTCATCATTGTCAATGACACCAGCCAACACCCTGACTATATTCCTTCCAAACGAATACCTATTCTTTCTGAAGCTGTGTTTCCCTTGCGTTCTGGAAACAAGCTGCTGGGTGTGTTGGATATTGACAGTACGGAAAAGAATGCCTTTGATGAACGGGACACGGCCGTACTCACCATCCTTGCTGACCAGCTCTCCGTTGCCCTGGAAAAAACCCGCCTGTTTGAAGAAACTCACCGTCACGCAGCCGAACTGGAAATCATTGCCGACATCTCCACCGCCCTGCGAGAAGCCACAACTGTTCCTGAAATGGTTCCCATTCTGCTAGACAAAAGCCTCAAGCTCACCAATGCCACCAAAGCGGCCGTTTTGCTGTGGAGCGACGAAACAAACACACTGGAAGTGCGCGGGACATACCCCCCTGAACTCGCGGCCACCCTTGCCGCCGGTACAGATAAAATCAACCAGGCTGTTTTGACTGCAAACAAGCCCTATTTAAGCCCGCGTCTGGCAAATCACCTTCATATGGAGCCGCTTGTTAAGGACGCAGATTTGTTGGCAGACAATCAACATTGGGTCTGCCTGCCACTGCGCACGCAGGAACGGGTCATCGGTGTTTTGCAGCTTCAACTTCAGAAGGATCACTATCTGTCTGCCCAGGATTTACGCCTGTTAACGGCCGTTTCCGACATCACCGGCAGCGCCCTGGCCAGAGCCATCGTCTTCGAATCCCTGGAAGAACGTGTCGAAGCCCGCACCCGCGAACTGGCGCAAGCCAACCGCCGCCTGCAAGAACTAGACCAGCTAAAATCCAAATTCGTTTCCGACGTTTCCCATGAGCTGCGCACTCCAGTCACCAATTTGGGGCTGTATCTGGACCTGCTGGAACGCGGAGACCCCAGCCGCAGACAAAACTACATGGATGTCTTGCGTATTCAGGTCAAACGTCTTGGCCAGCTCATTGGTGACATTCTCAACCTCTCTCGCCTGGAAATGACCGGCAGCGAGTTAAAACTGGAGCCAGTTTCCCTGCATGACATCATCCGGCCAATCATTAATGCCCACGAACCCCGCATCCACCAAAGCGGGCTGGAATTAATTGTGGAATTGGACGAATCCATCCCCAACGTTTTGGGAGAACGCAATCAGCTTGCCCAAATCATAGCCAATTTATTAAGCAACAGCATCAACTACACCTCCACCGGGTTTGTGGCGGTACGCACTCGCTTTAACCCCGACGAAAATATGGTTGCCCTGGAAGTAGAAGACAGCGGGATGGGCATCCCCCCGGAAGAGCACGCTTTGTTATTTGACCGCTTCTATCGGGGCAAGGAAGTAAGCCAGTTAAATATTCCCGGCACAGGGTTAGGGCTGGCCATCGTTCATGAAATTGTGCAGCTTCATCACGGCCGTATCGATCTGCAAAGCACCCCCGGCAAAGGCACAACATTTACCATCTGGCTGCAAGCTGTAACTCCCCCTAAAAATTGAGTCTACCGAAAAAAACGCAAAGCACACAAAGAAATGCCAGAGAAAAAATTCGTGTCATTCGTGTCATTCGTGGCTTTTTTTGGAGCAGTCAAAATTAGGTAGAAACGGCCGTTTCCATTACAATACCCAACCACTATTTACAACTAAAAATGTGGCAAGCAGCGGGCAGCTAGCACACGTAACCCGAAGTCCGTATACCGTTTTCCGACGAAATTACCAGATGTAGAGCACACGGATTACGGATTACGGATTACTGAATACGAGCACTAGTACCATGACCTGCAACTTGCCACTCGTTTTAATTCATGAATCCTTTAGCCCTGAAGGAGAACGCTTATGTATCCCAGAGAACCCTGGCACGACATGGCACAAGCACTTGTCAACGTAGCGATGGGACGGCAGCCCGCCACACTCGTCATCAAAAACGGCCGTTGGGTCAACGTCCACTCCGGCGAAATCATCCCCAAAACCGATGTCGCCATCTACAAAAGCCGCATCGCCTACGTGGGCGAAGATGCCAGCCACACCATTGGCACAGAAACACACGTCATTGACGCAAACGGCCGTTACCTCATCCCCGGCCTGTGCGACGCCCACATGCACGTCGAAAGCGGCATGGTCACCGTCACCGAATTCGCCCGCGCCGTTATCCCACACGGCACAACCAGCATGTTCATAGACCCCCACGAAATCGCCAACGTGCTGGGGCTGCCCGGCGTCCGCCTGATGCACGACGAGAGCCTTTCCCTGCCCATCAACGTTTACGTGCAAATGCCCTCCTGCGTACCCAGCGCCCCCGGCCTGGAAACCCCCGGCGCGTCCATCGGCCCCGCCGAAGTAGCAGAAGCCATGACATGGCCCGGCATCATTGGCCTGGGCGAAATGATGAACTTCCCCGGCGTCTTTATGGGCGACGATAAAATGCACGCCGAAATGGCCGAAACCATGAAAGCAGGCAAAGTCATTGGCGGACATTACGCCTCCCTCGACCTGGGTCTGCCCTTTCATGGCTACGTTGCCGGCGGCCCCGCCGACGACCACGAAGGCACACGTATGGAAGATGCCATTGCCCGCGTGCGGCAGGGCATGAAGGCCATGCTCCGGCTTGGCTCTGCCTGGTACGACGTAGCCAGCCAGGTGAAAGCCATTACGGAGCTGGGGCTGGACAGCCGCAATTTCATCCTCTGCACTGATGACAGCCATTCCGGCACGCTCGTCCACGACGGCCACATGAACCGTGTGGTGCGGCATGCCATTGCCCAGGGGCTAAAACCAGTCACAGCAATCCAGATGGCAACTTTGAACACGGCCGTTCACTTTGGCGTGGAAAAAGAGATCGGCTCTATCACACCCGGCCGCTACGCCGACATCATTATCAGCAGCGACATTGTTACCCTGCCCATCGAAACGGTCATCGCCGCCGGGCAGCCCATTGCCGAAAATGGGGAACTGTCCATTGACCTGCCGGGCTACCCTTATCCCGATTTTGCCAAAAATACCGTCAAACTGGGCAAAACGCTCACTGCCGATGATTTTTCCATTCCCATCGACACCAAAGCCAGCGCAGTGAAAGCCCGTGTCATCGGTGTCATAGAAAATCAGGCCCCTACCCGTGCTTTATCGCGCATTGTGCCAGTGCGAAACGGCCGTGTTGAAACAGACCCCCAGCAAGACATCGCCCAAATCGCCCTGGTAGAACGCCATCAGGCAACCGGCGGCGTCACCAACGGGCTGGTTCACGGCTTTGGCTTCAACGTTCCCTGCGCCATCGCCAGCACCGTCGCCCACGACAGCCACCACATGATCGTCGTAGGCACCAGCCGCACCAACATGGCGCTGGCAGCCAACCGGTTGGGAGAAGTTGGCGGAGGCGTTGTCGTTTACAAAGACGGGCAAGAAATCGCATTGGTAGAACTGCCAATCGCTGGCCTCATGTCCAACGAGCGCGCAGAGATCGTGGCAGAAAAGGCGGCACGCATGGTACAAGCCTTTGGCGAATGCGGCTGTCACCTCAACAACGCCTACATGCAGCTCAGCCTGCTGGCACTTGTCGTCATTCCAGAACTACGCATCTCAGACCTCGGCCTGGTAGATGTCACCAAATTTAAAATTGTGGATTTGTTGGTGGAGTAAAAGCAGTGGGTGGCAAGTGGACCTGCAACCTGCAACCTGCAAACCTGCCACCCGTTTTAATCTTTAATCTTTATGTCCGTAAGGAGATTTTACGAATGGACGAACTCGTCAAACAAATAAACGAACGTGTCGCCGCAGCAGAAGGCGACATCCTGAAATTTTTCCGCGAAATTGTTGCCATTCCCAGCATGAACAGCGACATTGAAAAAGTCGGCCAGCGTATTGGCGAAGAAATGAAAAAGCTGGGATATGACGAAGTTTATGTGGACAAATACGGCTCCATTGTGGGCAAAATAGGCAATGGCCCCAAAATTTTGCTCTACGATACCCACATTGACACAGTGGGCATTGGCGACCCTGACCAATGGGAATGGGATCCGTTTGAAGGAAAGGTGGAAGACGGTATGCTCTATGCACGCGGCGCGCTGGATGAAAAGAACAGCACACCGGGCATGGTTTATGGCCTGGCAATGGCTCGCGATTTGGGGCTGCTGGATGGGCTAACGTGCTACGTGCTGGGTAACATCGAAGAGTGGTGCGATGGCGTTGGTTGTGCCGCATTCCACGATTGGGAAGGGGTACACCCCGATTTTGTTGTGATCGGTGAGCCGACAAATATGAAGGTTTATCGGGGTCATAAGGGACGTTATGAGCTGGAGGTGATGTGCAAGGGTAAAAGCGCACATGCTGCCAGCAATTACATGGGTGACAACGCTGTGTATAAGATGCTGCCTGTGATTGAAGGCATTTCCAGGCTGGAAGAGACGTTTACGCCAGATGATTTTTTGGGAATCGGCCGTATCACGGTAACCAAAATTAGCAGTGTCAGCCCCAGCAACAACGCCGTTCCTGATGAATGCACCATTTTTATTGACCGCCGCATTACTTTTGGTGAAACAAAAGAATTGGTTCGCCAGCAAATTGAGGCGCTGATTCCTGAAGAACACAAAAAGGATTTTGAACTGCGCGGTTTGACGTACCGTGAACCAAGCCACACAGGGGCGGTTTATGAGTACGAGCAATATTTCCCATCGTGGGCATATCCGGAAGACCATCCCTTTGTACAAGCTGGTGTCAAAACGTTGCAATCATTATGGGATGTAGAGGATCCATTTGGGCAAGGAAAGTGGGATTTCTCTACAAATGGTAATTTTTGGGCTGGCAAGCAGGGTATTCCTTGTATTGGGTTTGGCCCAGGGAATGAGATTTATGCCCATGCGGTAAATGAGCATGTGCCGCTGAAGGATGTGGTTGAAGCGACGAAGTTTTATGCGCTGCTGCCGCATTTTTTGCAGATTCAGTAGATCCAAAATCCAATGATCTAGCCACAGATTAACACGAATTTTCACGGATTTTAACTTTAATCCGTGTGAATCTGTGGAAATTCGTGACAAAAATTGGATCTACTGAGATTGGAGATTAGGGATTGAGGCAGTCTGCTTTAATCATCAATCATTACCCATAGATTTTTATTTTAGGAGACAAAAATGCAAACCGGTTTAAGAGGTAGAGATTTCATTAGTGATTTGGATTTTTCTAAAGAAGAAGTGGAAACTGTGCTGGAGTTGGCCTGGGATTTGAAGATGAAGCGCGCTCTGGGGCAGCCACATCCTTATTTGCGTGATAAGGTGCTGGCGATGCTTTTCTTCTTTTCCAGTACGCGGACGCGTGGTTCTTTTGAGGCTGGTATGGCGCAGTTGGGGGGTCATGCGGCGTTTATTGAAAGTAAGACGACGCAGATTTCTCATGGTGATACGGAGAAGGAGCTTGGGGATATTTACGGCCGTTACTTTGACGGCATCGCCATTCGCCACTGCGACTGGCAGGTAGGCAACAAATACCTGAATCTGGTCGCCGAAGCCTCCCGCGCACCTGTTCTCAACATGCAGTGCGACATCTACCATCCCCACCAATGCCTTGCCGACCTGATGACCATTATGGAAAAGAAAGGCAAAGATTTACGCGGCAAGAAAATCGTCGTTTCCTGGGCTTATGCGTCCTCTTACTTGAAACCCATTTCTGTGCCGCAGTCACTCATTTTGCAAATGCCGCGCTTTGGTATGGATGTGGTACTCACCCATCCACCTGAATTCCCGCTTATGCCGGAAATTGTTGCCCAGGCACAAGAGTTGGCACGGGAAAATGGCACCAGCTTTGAGATGATGGACAACATGGAAGATGCTTACAAGGATGCGGATGTCATTTATGCCAAATCATGGGGGCCGCTGGTGACAACGGCCGATCCTGTGGAAGGCAAAGCCCTGCAAGACAAGTACAAGAACTGGCTGGTGGATGATGCCAAAATGGCATTGGCCAAGAAGGATGCCATTTACATGCACCCGCTGCCGGCAGACCGCGACATTGAGGTGACCAGCTCTGTGCTGGACGGCCCGCAAAGCGTGGTGATGGATGAGGCAGAAAACCGCCTGCATGTACAAAAAGCAGTGATGGCGCTAACAATGAATTAAGCCAGCGTGATTGATTGGACAGAGACAGAGTCTGAGTTTGCCGTTTACGGACTACGGAAAACGAAACTACACTCTGTCTCTGTCTTTGTCTCTATTTACTGCGATGATTTCTCGACTCACATATTATCTTTCGTCGATTCCGACGCTGCTGCGGGGGGTTGTGAACTGGTGGGCACTGCCGCTGCTGCTGTTGGGCAAACGGCCGTTTCGCCTCCAGCTTCGTTCTGGTCTTCAATTTCATGTGCGCACATTCATGGATGTGTGGATTATCAAGGAAACTTGTCTGGATAACGATTACGAGCGCGTGGGAACTCCCTTGCAAGATGGCTGGCACATCATCGACATTGGCGCGGGTTTGGGTGACTTTACGGTCTACGCGGCGGCCAAGTGCCCAAACAGTACTGTGCTGGCCTTTGAGCCGTTTCCTGAGTCATTTGCCTTGCTGCAAGAAAATCTGGCGCTGAATGGCATTACCCATGTACGGCCGTTTCCTGCCGCCGTCAGTGCCAAAACGGGTGAGTTGAAACTGGCAACGACCGGGGCGGCGGTGCAGCATACAACCAGCCAAACGGCCGTTTCCTCCCCTGCGCTCACCGTGCCCGCCATCTCCCTCACCGACATTCTCCACCAAAATCACCTACAACAGTGTGACTTTCTTAAAATGGATTGTGAAGGCGGCGAGTTTGATATTTTGCTAAACACACCCGCTGATACACTGCGAAAGATTCGCCGCATTTGCCTTGAATATCACGACGATCGCACCCCTCACCAACACGTGGCACTGGTTGACCGGCTGCAAATGTTGGGGTTTGTGGTGGAAACGGCCGTAAATCCCGCCCACACAGAACTCGGTTTCATCTACGCGACATCAAACAAAAATGATTGAAGATTAATGATTAAAGAAAAGGCTCGCCCTTCCTCTAATCATCAATCCATCAATCATGAACCCTCTTTAATAAACCGGCATTTCCGGCTCAACCTCTCGTGCCCAGCGGTTAATGCCACCATCCAGATTCCACAACTTCTTAAAACCATGCTTCTGCAATTCGCGCACAATCTCCGCACTGCGGCCACCGGTACGGCACTGCACCACAATCTCTTTGGCAGTATCCAGCTCATTCAGCCGCTCAATCACCTGCCCTTTGGGAATCAGCCTGGCCCCCAAATGTGCCAAATTAGAAATTTCCCACTCATGTGGTTCACGCACATCCAATATAAAGAGGTCATCCCCCCTATCCAGACGCGCCTTTAGCTCCAATGGCGTTATTTCCGGTATGCCGCTGCCATTTGCTGCATCTCCAGACACATACAAGCTGTGGTCATGGGCTGGCATACCACAAAACTGTTCATAATCAATCAGTTCCGTAATGGTGGGATTTTCGCCACAAATGGGGCAGTCAGGATTTTTACGCAGTTTTACCTCCGTAAACTCCATATTCAAGGCATCATACAGCACCAAACGGCCGATCATTGATTCGCCAATACCCAAAATGAGCTTGATGGCTTCTGTAGCCTGCATTGCGCCCACCGTACCGGGCAAAATGCCCAACACACCGCCTTCAGCGCAGCTTGGCACCAGTCCGGGCGGCGGGGGTTCCGGATACAAGCAGCGGTAGCATGGCCCTTCCTCCGCATAAAACACCGAAAGCTGCCCTTCAAACCGGAAAATACTGCCGTAAACGTTTGGCTTACCCAACAAAACACAGGCGTCATTGGTTAAATAGCGCGTGGGAAAATTATCTGTGCCATCTATTATGACATCGTAGGGGGCTAAAATTTCCAGCGCATTGGCAGAGGTTAAGGGTACGGCGTAGGTATCAACCTGCACGTGCGGATTGATGTCTAAAATGCGGGCTTTGGCGCTTTCCAGTTTGGGCTTGCCTACGTCTTTTGTGCCGTGAATGATTTGCCGCTGCAAATTGGTGTAGTCCACCACGTCGTAATCAACCAGGCCAATACGGCCGATTCCTGCCGCCGCCAGGTACATAGCCAGAGGAGACCCCAGGCCGCCTGCACCAATAAGCAGCACACTGGCCGCCTTCAACTTTTTCTGTCCGGCCATGCCTACTTCCGGCATAATCAGGTGACGGCTGTAACGCTGTATTTCTTCGTTAGATAGAGCCACCTCGGCCAGCGCTGCCGGAGCGATGAGGTCTTTTACTTGTGTCATATAAATCTCCTAAAAGATAAAGTAGATTAATGATTAAAGAGATTGGAGATTGCTGCGTCTCACTGTGCCATCTCTTTTGGGCTTAACTGTGCAAGCTGCTGCCGCAGTTTGTGTGAGTTTGTCAGGCCGTAGTTAATTTGGCGAATTTTACCGCTTTCGTCAATGATGAGTGTGGTGGGCAGGGTAAATACGCCATATTTCACGGCCGTTTCCTGTTCCCTGTCCACGTCAATGGGCTGAATTTGTAAACGGCCGTGCCACAGAGCTTGCAGTTGGTCCAAATAGCGGTGCTGGGTAGGACAAGCCGCACAATTGTCACTGCGAAAATAAAGAATCGTCGGCTCATTGGCCGGTAAAGCAGCCAGCCGCTGCATTTGCCAATGACGAAACAGATAGAATACGGCCGTTCCCGTTCCCAACAGCAAAACCGTCACCAACAATCGAACCCACATCATGCACTCACCTCATTCATCATTACTGCACAGGGCTGCGCTGAAAACCGGGCACACCTAACCGATTCAACTGGTAATAAACAAAGCACCCGGCACAAAACCCCAAAAACAAATTCAAGGCCGCCAGCGCCACAACCAGCCAAACCAATCCCCAGCCCAACACACTTTGCCCTGCCAGCAGACTAATCACAGCCAGCGCCACAAAAAAGCCGCCCAAGCCCTGGGCAAATCGATGGGGTTCCGGGTTATCTTCAATGACATCTGGTTTTACAAGGCCAGCCGGGCGCAGGCCATGCTGGTAAATTCGCTTAAACAAGGCCAGAGACGGCACGGCCGTACCCAACAGCATAACCGCCCCCACAAACCCAGCCAGCCACACACTGTCAAACAAAAAAGCCAACACCAACAACGAAATGATAAACGCCTGGTTTACCCGCAGCGCCGAATGGTCTACCACTCTCGGTTTCATCACATCCTCCACATTCGTCACAAATTATCCCCCTGCAATCGAGGGAATAATCAGCAAGGTGTCATCTGGCGTTACGGCCGTTTCCGGGCCATTCAAATTACGCACATCTTCCTGATTCAGAAACACATTCACAAAACTACGGAGCGTTTCACCATCAAACAAATGCGCCCGCAAATCAGGGTATTGGCTGGTCAAGAAACCCAACGCCTCAGACACAGTTGCCCCTTCTACCTGTACACTACTTTGCCCGCCGGCATACGGCCGTAACGGTGTTGGAATACGAATTGTTGTCATAAATAAACTCCTTCAAAAAATTACAAATTACAAATTACAAATTACGAATTACGAAGTAATCCAATCTCCCAATCTCCTAATCTCCAATCTCCACCCGCTCTTCCACAAACCCGCTCCTGTCCGGCAAAAGCTGCCAGGAACGGCTAAACGTTGGCTTGCCCGCCACCACCTGCGTAATCAAATAGGCATAACCCGGCCATGCCGCCCATGCCAAATCACGCGGCGACGCCACCGGCGGATGGTCTGGATGGCTGTGAAACACCCCCACCACATCAAGCCCGGCCAGCATGGCCTCCAGTTCCACCTGCTTCCACGCCTCCGGGTCAATGCGAAAGCGCACCCGTTTTTCTTCTTCCACGGGCCACACATTGGCAAGCGGACGAATCTCCTGCACCTGAATACGGCCGTTCTCCACCACACCCAGCAGCAGCCCACACCCCTCATAAGGGTAAGCCGCCGCCCCATGTGCTTTAATCGCCTCATGCACCTCATTTGGCAAAATCAACATAACCTTTACGCCCCCTCCGACCAAAACCGCTCACTCAAATACTTAAAGCCACTGTCCGGCAGCACCGTTACCACCTGCCCCCGCTCCAATTCGCGGGCCACTTGCAGCGCCGCCACCACCGCCGCCGCTGCCGAAATCCCCACAAACAACCCTTCCTCACGTGCCAAAAAGCGGGCCATTTCATACGCATCCTCTGTCCGCACTTCCCGGTTCTCATCCGCCAACTGGTCATCATAAATGCCCGGCTTCATCGCCGTTGGCATATGCTTCAACCCCTCCAGCCCGTTAAACGGTGAATCTGGCTGAAAAGAGATGCAGCGAATGGCCGGATTCAACTCGCGCAGACGGCGCGTTGTGCCGGTAAATGTGCCGCTCGTGCCCAACCCGGCCACAAAATGCGTCACCCGGCCATGCGTCTGCTGCCAAATTTCCGGCCCCGTTGTCAAATAATGGGCCAGCCAATTGGCATCATTGTTATATTGATTGGCATAAAATGTGTTTGGGCTGTTCTTCACCAACTCCCGCGCCACCAAAATCGCGCCGTCAGACCCTTCCAACGGATCGGTCAGCACCAGTTCTGCCCCGTAAGCCCGCAAAATGGCAAGCCGCTCCGGGCTGGCATTGGCAGGCAGCGTCAGCTTAACGCGCAGACCTCTGGCCGCCCCCAGCATGGCATAGGCAATGCCCATGTTGCCGGACGTGGAGTCCAACAGGGTCATGCCGGGTTTGAGCAAGCCTTGCTGTTCGGCTGTGCGAATAATGTTGAGCGCAGGCCTGTCTTTTACTGAACCGCTGGGGTTAAACCATTCTGCCTTGGCAAACAGGGACACAGCGCGAGGCAGACCAAAGGAAACGGCCGTTCTGTCCAGCCGCAGCAATGGCGTATTACCCACTTGGGCATCCAGGCGTTGATTATCTGTGTGAGAATGGGGAGGATATTGGGTTGTATTAAAAATAGATGACAACATAAGTTACAGGTTCCTAAAGTAAGCACCGTGCAAACATGCACGCAGTTGACAACAAAAAACGGCCGCAGCTATCACAAAACAGAGCGAACCAACGTTCACGTTGCTTCGCGAGGATAACGACAACCGTCTTGCTGTTTCTTACTTTAGTTCAGTATGAAGACGGTTACGCTATCCCCGCTTCATACACCTGCAATATTGCCACATCATTTAATAAACCCTTTGGTTTTGCGAGTAGAATTGCTCAAAAGTATAGTGATGCCAGTTGAGATGTCAAGAAAATTCAAGATTGATGAATCGAAAATGAATAGATTAAGTAGATCCAAAATCCGATAATCTAGCCACAGATGAGTCCACCGAAAAAAGGTTGATTTCACCGCAGAGGCGCAGAGAACACAGAGTTTTTTCTCTGGTAACTTCTAAATCTTTGCGCCCTTTGCGCCT
>CAZRIB010000091.1:0-11290 GCA_964600035.1 uncultured Ardenticatenaceae bacterium
GTTGTTGTATATGTGACAACATATTTCAGGACTTGACATTGGGAGATTGGAGATTGGGAGATTAGGAGATTGGGAGATTGGGAGATTGGAGATTGAAGTGTCATCCCATCATCTCGTCACCCTGTCACCCTGTCACCCTGTCACCTTGTCACCTTGTCACCTCTTCCCCTCAGCCCTTCTGCACCTGCACCTGCTTGCAATCTGGCTGATCTTACGTAAACTTCTGTTTATGGATCGCATTGATTTTCGTTCTGATACTGTTAGCTGGCCAACCCCCAAAATGCGAGAAGCAATGGCGCATGCCCGTGTTGGGGATGATGTTTATGGCGAAGATCCCACAGTCAATGAGCTGCAATCACTGGCTGCCCAATTGACGGGGAAAGAGGCTGCTTTGTTTGTGGCAAGTGGCACGATGGGTAATTTGGTGAGTGTGCTGGCGCATTGTGGCCGGGGTGAGCAGGTCATTTTAGGGGAAGATGCGCACATTTTCCGGTATGAGGCTGGGGGGATGGCTGCCCTGGGTGGGGTAATGCCTAAGCCTTTGCCCACGGATGCTCAGGGACGGATGGCAGAAACGGCCGTTACCCAGGCCATTAGCCCCAACGATGCCCATTTTCCACCCACCAGACTGATTGCCGTTGAAAACAGCTACGGCAGCAAGCAGGGCTATCCCCTGCCGCCAGATTATTTTGCAGCCATCCGCCGCATTGCCGATGCCCATAACCTGTCTGTGCATATGGACGGGGCACGGTTGTTTAATGCGGCCGTTGCCCAAAACCTGCCTGCCTCTACCTTGACTCAATACGTAGATTCGGTCAGTATTTGTTTGAGCAAGGGATTGTGTGCCCCTGTCGGTTCAGTCATTTGTGGGTCAGAGGCGTTTATTCAAAAAGCGCATCGCATTCGCAAGGCGGTTGGCGGCGGCATGCGGCAGGCCGGTATTTTGGCGGCGGCTGGCCTTGTTGCCCTCACGGAAATGGTGGAGCGGCTGCATTGTGACCATGAACATGCCCAAATTTTGGCACAACGGCTGGCTGACATTCCGGGAATTGTGGTTAACCCCGCTGATGTTAAGACAAATATGGTGTTTTTTGCTCTGGCGGATGATGTGGCAGATACGGCCGTAACCATTGCCAAAAAAATGCAAGCCTCCCACAATGTATGGGTAGGCCCCACCGGCCCAAAAACATTTCGCGCCGTCACCCACTATTGGATAGGCATGCCAGAAATAGACACATTTATAGCCGCCCTGAAAGCGGCATTACAATCGTGATGAATGATTGATGTGATTAATGCCTGATGATCAATGATTAAAGAATGTGGCAGGTGAGCAGGTGGCAAACCCAATAACTAATAACAACTAACCAATAACCCAATCACCAATCTCCAATCTCTAATCTCCAATCATCAGTCATCAATCATCAATCATCAGTCAACAATCAACCACCCAGATGGAGTCGCTATGTCCAGTTTAATCGGCCAAACAATCAATAACCGGTATCGAATTGAAGCCATCATTGGTGATGGCGGCATGGGAACAGTTTACCGTGCCTATGATATTAATCTGGATAGAGCCGTTGCCATTAAATTAATGCATGCGCACTTTGCCCGGCAGGAAGAGTTCCGGCTGCGGCTGGTGCAAGAAGCAAAAACGGCCGCACAGCTAGACCACCCCTCCATTACGCGGGTATTTGACTTTGGCGAATCTTCCGAAGGGTTGTTTATTGCTATGGAATACGTAAGCGGCGGCAGCTTGCGTAACCATCTGCGCCGGTTGCAGCGCATGCAAAAATATCTGCCACTCACCCAAAGCTTGCAAATCGCCATCCAGATTGCCGATGCGCTGGATTATGCCCATCGACAGGGCATTATTCACCGGGATGTCAAACCGGGAAATATCATTCTCAAACGGCTGACACGCGCAGATGAGCCGGGAGAACAGCCGTTTCGGGCGATGCTGACCGATTTTGGGCTGGTGAAGTTGACGGAAGGTGCAAATTTGACGCGCAGCGGCGCGACATTGGGCACGCCTACGTATATGTCGCCGGAACAGTGCGAAGGGCAGAAACTGGACGGCCGTACCGACATTTACTCCCTCGGCGTTGTCTTATACGAACTGGTTTCCAACCGGCTGCCTTTTACCTTCAAATCGCTCTCCGAAGCGCTGTCCACCCACACAAAAGGCGTGCTGCCCACACCCGTGCGTGAACTGCGCAGCGACGTACCCGCGCTCATTGACACCATTTTGGGCAAAGCGCTCGCCAAAAACCCGGACGACCGCTATGCCACGGCGGGCGAATTTGCAGCCGCCATGCGCAGTGCCATTATTGCTCTGGAAGGTGCACCCACACAGGTCATTGCCCACCAGGAAATTAGTATTTTAGAAAAAGTAGACAGTGCCCCGGAAGGCTTTTCGTTACAGATTTTGACACCCGGCCATCCGCCAAGCACTGTTCCTTTAACCCGTTCCTCCATCACCCTGGGGCGGCACGCGGACAATGATGTGGTGCTGCCAGCAGAGGGCGTTTCTCGTGAACATGCCCGTTTGCAAGCCACTTCTCTTGGTTGGGAAGTGGTGGATTTGGGCAGTGTAAACGGCACATTTTTGAACGATCACCGTTTGCGGCCAGAAACCCCAACGCCGTTGGTTCCCGGTTCACGGATAAAAATTGGCCCGTATGAATTGACCTTGATTGGCCCGGAAGTGACACTGCACGAACCGGAAGTCGTGCAGACGTTAGCGACCGGCCCTACCACCCAGCCTTTGGAGCAGACAGCCCGGCGGCCTGAAAGCGAAACGCCGCTGGCAATCTTTTTGCCGCGCGACCAGCTAACAGTTGACCCGGGACAGCAAGCGGCTTTTACTGTGGAAGTGGTGAACCGGGGAACAATTGATGACCGGGTGAGCGTGCGGGTGATTGGCCTTGACCCCAAATGGGTGCGGACGCCGGATTCATTTGTGCCGGTTGCGGCAGGTGAAACGGTGCCGATTCGGATTGTGATTGCGCCGCCGCGCCAGGTTGGGATGCCAACTGGCCGCCAGCGTGTCCGTTTTGAGCTGGTTTCGCAAAATTATCCAAATTTGAAGGTGGGGCAGTCGGCGAATGTTGTGATTGGTTCGTTTTTGGCGTTTGAGGCGTCGTTGTCGCCGGATGAGGTGCAGATGCCGGCGACGGTTGTGGTTGCCATTCGCAACACGGGAAACAGGCCGGGAGATTTTAGCCTTGTTGGCCGTGACCGGCAGGGTGCTGTGCAGTTTCGGGGGGAGCGAGGCCGGATTCGCCTGGAGCCTGGGCAGACGGCGCATGTGGAGTTAGCGGTTGAGCCGCGCCAAAGTAAGGTTTTGGGCAGCGGTGAGATTTTTCCCTTTGAGATTGAGGTGTCGGCACAGGGCGGGGGGAAGCAGGTGCTGCCGGGTGCTGCTCGCACGCGGGCTGGTTTGCCGCCTGTCTTTTTGTATGCGGTGATTTTTGTGGTGGTGTTTGCGTGTATGTTGGCGGGTTATGCGCTTTTGGTGAACCGGAATCGTGGGGGGGTAACGGCCGTTTCGCCCACAGCACCTGTTGTTGATTTAACAGCGACACAGGATTCGGCCGTGCAAACCATTACCGCCGCCACAGCCACATCCATTTCTGCCACAGCCGCCATAGAAGGGGATGCAGACGGCGACGGCTTGAGCAACACACAAGAAGCAACCATCAAGACAGACCCGAACAATGCCGACAGTGATGGGGATGGCTTGACAGACGGTGATGAGGTGCTGGTGTACGGTTCTGACCCGTTATCCCGCGATTCAGACGGCGATGCCATTTCTGACGGGGATGAAGTGAATGTATACAAGACCAGCCCCCGCAATCGAGACACAGACGGGGATGGCGTCATTGACAGCCAGGAAATTGCCAATGGCACCAGTCCTTTGACACCGGAGCCAACAGCAACGGTTGAGTTGACACCAAGTGTGACCCCCACGCCAACGGAAACGCTGCCGCCGAGTGTCACGCCAACCATTACCAACACGCCAACGCCGTCCTTAACGCCGACGGTGACAAATACACCAACGCCCACCCAAACACCGACACAAACGCCAACGGCGACATCAACCAATGAACCGACGGCTACGTTTACGCCCACACCGACGAACACACCCACACCAACGCCCACAAACACGCCAATGCCAAATCCGCAGATGGTTTGTGCGGACAGTGCGCCGGTGATTGATGGGGTGTTTAACGGCGGGGAATGGCCGTCTACGCCGTTGTTTGAATTTATGCCGGGTGAAAATAATGCCCGTTTGGTGCAGGTTTTTGTTGTGCGCCGGGTGGGTAAACTGTATCTGGCGTTTTTGATTAATGACAATACAACGGATGCCAGTGATTCGCTGCGGCTTTATTTTGATACAACGAACAATGGCGGCGACCCGGATTCGTCGGATCGCTTTTTCCAGATTGGCAGGGGCAATGCCACAACGGGGCCAACAATTGAGATTTGGGCTGGCCGGGGTAGTAATAGTGATGCCCAAACGTGGAATTCGGATTATACGAGCACGAATTGGTTGGCGGCTGTCGGGGAGCCGGGCGGCAATTTGTGGATTGTGGAGATGGAGATTGATGCGGCCGCGGAGATGAGTGCGTTGACGAATCCTTTTGGCTTGATGTCGCAGGTGCTGTATACGGGTGAGTTGGCTACCTGGCCGGAAGGTGGTCAGTCGGCGGATACGAATACGTGGCAAGATGTGAATGATGCGGTATGTCCGTGATGTCTGTGGATTGGCTGGCGGCACGCTGGGCTGGTTTGTTTGCCGGTGAAAAGGCGGATGATTGCTGGCGGCTGCTTGTGGCGTGTTATGGTGAAAACGGCCGTTTCTACCACAATTTAGACCATTTGGTGCAGGTGTTGACGACGATAGATTTGCTGCGGGATGTGGCGGTGGATGTAACGGCCGTTGAGTTGGCGGCCTGGTTTCATGATGCTGTGTACAATCCCCGGCGGCAGGATAATGAGGCGGCCAGTGCGGCTTTGGCTGGTGAATGGCTGTCTGTGCTGGCTGTGCCACAGCCGCGTGTGGAACGGGTGAAGCAGTTGATTTTGGCAACGCAGCATGGGCAAACGGCCGTTTCTGTTGACCCGGATGTGGCGGTGCTGCTGGATGCCGATTTGGCGGTGTTGGCCGCTGACCCTGCGCAGTATGACCGGTATGCGCAGGCCATCCGGCAGGAGTATGCGTTTGTTGATGAGGTGGCGTATCGAAACGGCCGTGTCCACATCTTGCAGCAATTTTTACAACGCAGCCGCCTTTACCACACACCGCCCATGCAGCCCAAAGAGCCGCTTGCCCGCGCCAACATCAAACGAGAAATAGAGCGGCTAAGTGACAGAGTGACAGGGTGACAGGGTGAAGAGGTGACAGGGTGACATTAACCTGCCGCCTGCCACTTGCCACCCGCACAGTTAGTTCTGTACCCAAAATTTAACGATGAACCTTGTTTCATCATCATTTTTAGGAGATCAACCCATTATGGCAGACCCACGTGTTGAACGATTAGCAAAACTTTTGGTGAATTATTGTGTGGAAGTAAAACCCGGCGACAAAGTAATGCTGCGAGGCATGTCCCCCGCCATGCCCCTTGTCGCTGAAACATTCCGCGAAGTCCTGCGGGCAGGCGGCCACCCCATGCTGGTGTGGGAAGATGATATTTTCAATGAAATTTTTCTTTCTGAAGCCAGTGATGAACAGCTTGCTTTTGTTCAGCCGCCGCTTTCATTAATGTATGAAACGTTTGACTGCCTCATTTCTATTCGTGGGGCAAGTAACACCCGCTCACTTTCTGGTATTGACCCCGCAAGACAGGCCAAAAGACAGTCGGCGACCAAGCCCATTATGGAAACGTACATGAAGCGCTCTGCCGCCGGTCAGCTTCGCTGGGTTGGGACGATGTTCCCCACACCGGCTTATGCTCAGGAAGCGGATATGTCTTTACGTGACTATGAAGATTTTGTGTACCGCGCCTGCCATGCCGATAAGGAAGATCCGGTGGCGGAGTGGCTGAAACTGCGCCAGATGCAGCAAAAATTGGTGGATTGGCTGAAAGGCAAAAAAGAGGTTGTCGTGAAAGGGCCAAATGCTGATTTGAAGCTGTCTATTGAAGGCCGTACGTTTATTAATTCTGACGGGACGAGAAACATGCCGAGTGGTGAGATTTTCACCGGGCCGGTGGAAGATTCGGTGAATGGCTGGGTACGTTTTACGTATCCGGCGATTTATGCAGGCCGTGAAGTGACGGGTGTGGAACTGCGTTTTGAAAACGGCAAGGTTGTGGAAGCGTCTGCCAGGAAGAATGAGGCGTTTTTGCATTCTGTGCTGGATACGGATGCCGGCGCGCGGTATTTGGGTGAATTTGCCATTGGCACAAATGATGGTATCGATCGCTTTACAAAATCTATTTTGTTTGATGAAAAGATTGGCGGCACGATTCATATGGCTGTGGGGAAGGGGTATCCGGAAACGGGCAGCCATAATGATTCGGCTGTGCACTGGGATATGATTTGTGATATGCGGGATGGCGGCCAGATTTTTGTGGATGGGGAGCTGTTTTATGAAAACGGCCGTTTCCTGGTGAGTTAAAGATTGGAGGTATCCGTTCAGATGGAACGCAAAGTTACACGAAGAATGCGCAAAGTTACACGGAGAATAGAGCGTTTTTCTCTTTTTTCTCAGCGAAACTCCGTGATTTCTCTGTGAATCTCTGTGTAACTGAACGCTTACGATTGGAGATTAGAGATTGGCAAATCCCCAATCTCCAATCTTATTTCATTTCTTCCTGCAAAATTTCCACAAAACGGACAGCCTCTTCTTCAGTATTGTAGGCATGGAAGGCGGCGCGAATGTAGGGTGTGCCCTGGGCATCCAGGTGTTTGCCCACAGTGACGCGCCGTTTTGCTAATTTTTGCACCAATTCATCTGTTTCTGCGTTGGTCATGCCGGTGGCAAAGGTGCAGATGGGGCCGAAACGGCCGTTTTCGGTGGGTGTGATGACGCGGCAGCCTGCTTGTGTGAGGAGCTGTGCCGTAACGGCCGTTAACCGGCTTGTGTGCTGTTCAATATTGGCCGGGCCTAATCGACTAAGCAGCTTGATACTGGCGGCCAAACCAACCGTCCCCGCCACATTCGGCGTCCCCATACTAAACCTTGCCGCTCCTGGCAGCGGGGTCATGTCATATTTCAGCCAATGGAGAAAATCCACTGTGCTGTTACTGCCCACATAACGCGGCTGCATCTGTTCCGACACTTCCTGACGCACATACAAAAAGCCAATACCCGGCATGGCAAGCAGCGACTTTTGGCCGCCGGTAGCCAGCATATCAATGTGCATGGCCTGTACATCAATCGGCATATGGCCAATGGCTTGAATGGCATCGACAGCAAACAAAATACCTCGCGCATGGCAAAATTCGCCAATCGCTTGCAAATCTGTTTTATGGCCGGAGAGAAATTGAATGGCGCTGACGGTTACCAGCCGGGTGCTGCTGTCTACTACTTGTTTGAGTGCCTCTACGGTTAGCCCGCCATTTTGTGCTGGAATGAGCTGTATCTTTACGCCTTCCCGTGCCAGACTCATCCAGGGGTAGGCATTGGAGGGAAATTCCACATCGCATAAGGCGACGGCATCGCCGGGCTGCCACTGGATGGCGTGGGCGAATGCGTTCATGCTGTAGGCGGTGGTTGTGGTGATGCCAATTTCGCTGGTGTTGGCGGCGTTGATGTACTGCTTTATCTCTTCCAGTAACTGCTGGCTGAGCGGCATAAAGGTTTTGCCCCAATATTCGTTGGGGTTGTTGGTGAGTGCGTGGATGGCTTCGGTAACGGCCGTTTCCACACAAGTTGGCACGGGCGAAATGCCTGCATGGTGCAAATAAATATGCTCTGCACTGTGAGGGAATTCAGAGCGGCGAAGGGCTTCAATATCATACATATAATTTTCCTTTGCAAATCATGATTAATGAGTGAAGATTTATGCTTGAAGTGGATGTGGACTTGTTATCACAGGTAATGAGTAACATAATAGAAGATACAAGGCAAGGAGGCTGGCGCAGTTGAATCATTTAACGCCGGAATTGCTTATTTCTGCCTATTGTCAGGGGATTTTTCCAATGGCCCATGACGATGGCAACATTTATTGGTATGATCCTGATCCCAGAGCGATTATACCGCTTGAGAACTTTCACATTCCTCGCTCCCTCCATCGGACGCTGAAAAAAAAGTTGTTTACTGTTACAAGAGATCAGGCTTTTTCTCAAGTCATTCGTGGGTGTGCCGCACCTGCGCCTGACCGGGAACATACCTGGATTAGTGATGAGATTATTGAAGCGTATGAGCGGCTGTATGGTTTGGGTTGGGCACATAGTGTGGAGGTGTGGCGAAACGGCCGTTTAGCGGGCGGCTTATACGGTGTGGCAGTAGGTGGCCTTTTTGCTGGCGAAAGCATGTTCAGCAGAGAAACAGATGCCAGCAAAGTCGCATTGGTGCATCTGGTTCACCACTTAAAGCAGCAAGGCTTTACGCTGTTAGACACCCAATTTCTCACACCCCATTTACAGCGATTCGGCGCAGTAGAAATTCCTGCCAGCCGGTACAAAGCTCTTTTGCGGCACGCGCTAACTGTAAATGCCCGGTTTTAGTCTATTCCATTGGATTATTTGTTATTGGTTATTGGTGATGAAGCAAGTGGCAGGTGGTTTAATCATCAATCATCAATCATTAATCTTTATTTTCACAGGATAAATTATGGCATACAAAATTGATCCAAAAGAAGTTCGCTTATTTAGCGGCCGTTCCAACCCACAGTTGGCGCAAAGCATTGCCGACTTTTTGGGGCTGCCGCTGGAAAAAACCCATTTTTCGCGATTTAGTAATGACAATTTGTTTGTGCAGCTAGGAGCAAGTGTACGCGGCCGTTCCGTTTACATTGTCCAGTCATTAACACCCCCTGTCAGCGACCATTTACTGGAACTGTTGATGATGATAGACATTGCCCAAAGCGCAGGCGCAAAAGAAATCCATGCCATCATCCCTTACTTTTCCTATGCCCGCTCCGACAAAAAAGATGCGCCGCGTATTTCCATTACCGCCCGCCTGATTGCTGATTTGCTGCAAACAGCCGGGGCGACGCATGTGATGACCATGACACTCCATTCACCGCAGGTACATGGCTTTTTCAGCATTCCGGCAGACCCCCTAACTGCCCGTGTTTTGTTTGGTGATTATCTGGCTGAAAAGAACCTGGACCCCAAAGAAACTGTTGTGATTTCCCCTGATATGGGGCGTGCCACTTCTGCTGCCCGTTTTGCCGAACAGATGGGGCTGCCAGTTGCCGCCGCCGCCAAGACAAGGTTGTCTGACAGTGAAGTGAAAATTGGCGGCTTGATTAAGCGGCAGGTTAAAGGTTTTAAGCATGCCATTGTGTATGATGATGAAATTGCGACGGGTGGCACGGTTATTGAAATTAGCAAGGAATTGGTAAAGGCCGGTATCGAGAAAATCACGCTCATTTGTACACACGGCCTCTTTTTAGGCAATGCAATTGAGCGGATTGAAGGACTGCCTGAAATTGTGGAAGTGATTAGCACAGATACTGTACCGCCATTGTCTGATAAGCCGTTCCCCAAATTGACGCGGCTCTCTGTGGGGCCTGTTTTTGGTGGGGCTATTGAGCATAACTATATGCGCCGGTCAATTGGTGAATTGTTTGAGCATGGCGTAAAGGATCATTAAGATGACAGTGAGGTTGTGGTGGCGGCGGGCTTTGCAATTTTTGGGTATGGCTGAGGCTGTGCCTGAAGTGGAGGAGCCTGCGCTGCCGTTGTTTGTGCCGGAGGTGGTGCTGGAATATGGCGAGTTTGGCAGCCGGGCGTCTTGTGTACTGCCCGGTGGCCGTCAGGTGGTGCATGCGGTACGTTTGCGGCAGCAGATGTTGAATTTTTTGACAGAGGGGGATTTGCGGGCGTTGGCCACGGCCGTTTCCATTGATTATGATGCGCTTCCCGGCGGCAAGGGCAGGCGTGTGTTTGAAATGGTGGAGGTGTGTGCCGAAAACGGCCGTTTAACCGAACTTTACCAGCTTTGCCAAACAACCCATCCCGACATCGATTGGCAGCCAGAATGGCAAGAAGATGAATAAAGTAAGCGTTCAGTAATCAGCATTTCAGCTTGTCAGCAGCTCTTTCAGAACACATAGATGACATTCCGATTTCCTAATAACCAATAACCAATAACCCAGTCACCCCAAAGGAGGGAACAAATGACCCACGACCATAACCATGATCATGAACATGACCACGAACACGAAGAAGGCGACTTTTCACTGGCCTACCTGGACAGCCATGACGGCCTGACGCTGCTGCTCATTCATGGGTTTCCATTGAGCAGCGGCATGTGGGAGCCACAGCTCCGCGAGCTGCGTGATGAGCTGCGAATTATTGCACCGGATTTACGCGGCCATGGCCACTCCGATGCACCGCCGCCGCCGTATACCATGGCTGACTATGCCGAAGATATTGCCGGCTTGCTGGATCATCTGGCCATTCAGGGGCCTTTCATTGTCTGCGGCCTGTCGATGGGTGGTTATATTGCCCTGGAATTTGTGCGGCAGTTCCCGGAAATGGTGGCGGGTTTGGTTTTGACGGCGACCCGTGCCGGTGCGGATTCGCCGGAAGGCAAAGCCAATCGGGATAAGGCCGCCCAAACAGTTCGTGAGAAGGGTGTGGCGGCGATTGTGGATGGCATGCTGCCCAAGCTCTTTTCGCCAAAGACTCAGGAAAACAGCCCGGATTTGGTAACGGCCGTACGCGAATTAATGATGCTCACATCTGTAGATGGCATGGTAGGCGCACTGCACGCCATGAAAGAGCGCATCGATTCCACACCGATGCTGCCGGAGATCGACGTGCCCACCTTGATTATTCACGGGGCAGATGACCAAATTGTGCCGGTAGCAGAAGCCCGAGCGATGGCAGAAGTCATTCCCGATGTGACGCTGGAAATTTTGGAAGATGCCGGACATTTGCCAAATCTGGAACAGCCGGAAGAGTTTAACGATATATTGTTTGACTTTATTGCTGATGTAAAGGCAATGCTTGAAGATAGTTGATTATTTGGACATGGCTCAAAAACTGAAATTTTGCTTTGCAGTTTGAACATAAAAACAGGACGCAGATTTACAGGATTTGGCGGATAAACGCAGATAAAACATAAAAAATCTGCGTTTATCCTAAAAATTCGCCCAATCTGCGTCCT
>CAZRIB010000092.1:0-11260 GCA_964600035.1 uncultured Ardenticatenaceae bacterium
CATTTTGCCCAGCGACTTGGCTTCTTGCATGTCCAACAGCAGTGCCATGCCAATAAATAGTGCCCCACCGGCAAGACTGCCAGCACCAACAATGGCTAATTTTTGCAAAAAACCGGCCAGGGGCAGCAGGGCGGCCATTGATGCGGCGGCGTAGGCGGCCAGACCGGTGGCGATGGCGGCAAGCAGAGATTTGCCCAATGTTGTGCCAATTTTGTAGCCGGGCAGGCCGTTGAGATGGCGCTGCAACAGCCAAAGCATAATGAGGGTGTGGATGACGTGTTTGGTGGCGTCGGCAACCATGAGGCTGAGCAGACCAAGGGGGTTGAGCAGGAGAACGGCCGTTACTGTGTAGATGGCAATGCTAACCACACCGGCCAGTGCTGGCCGCCAGGTATCCTTGCGGGCATAGGAGGCAAAAACGAGCATCTGGTCGATGGCGGCAAAGGGGAGGCCAAAGAGGTAATAGCGGAGTACCTGGGCGGTTACGGCCGTATCCTGCGGCGTAAATTGACCATGTTCCAGCAGCAGGCCAATGATAGGCGCGGCCAGTGCAAATAAACCGGCAGTGGCGGGCAAAATCAACGTCAAGGCCAACCGGATGCCGCCGGACAGCGTGCTTTTGTAATCATGGAGTTTGTCTGGCGCGTCGGCCAGTTTTGCTACCTTTGCCTCCCGGTAGGTGGTTGCCATTTGAGAAAGGGTAGGCAGGGTAGCCATTGAAAGTGCCGTAACCACCAGCCCCAATGGGAATTGGTACAGGGTGGTGGCGTAGGTCATGTAGGTGACGGCGTTGTCGCCGGTGGTAATGGCCAGATTGTAGCTGATCCAGATGGCGATTTGGTTGACAACCAGCCCGGCAACGATGGGCGCGTAGAGGATGATGATGCGCCGGACGGCCGGATGATGCCAGTTGAGTTGGAAACGGAAACGGCCGTCGCGCAGGGCAGGCAGCTGCAGCACAATTTGCAGCAGCGAGCCAAGAAGCAGTCCCCACACCAGACTGTCAATGTGTTCCGGGCGGAGCAGGGCGACAATCACAATCGTGCCATTAAAGACGGCGCCGGTAAAGGCGGGCAGGGTAAACCGTTTGAGGGCATACAAAACGCCTGTAATGACGCTGGCTGCGCTTAAAAACAGAACCGCAGGTGCGGCCAGCCGCATCATGTCGATGGTAACAGGCATTAAGGTGGGATCGTCAAAATTTCTGGCTCCGGCCAGCCAGGCAACCTGCGGGGTAAGCAGCTCTACAATGCCTACGATGGCTAACAGGATGATGATGGCCAGGCTGAGAAATGTGCTGACAACGTCCCACAGCTCTGTGTGGCGCTCTTTGCGGGCGTAGTCGCTGAAAACGGGGACGAGGGAGGAGCTGACCATTTCGCCGCCGGTGATGAGGTTGAACAGGGTCATGGGTACAAGGGCGGCCACGGTGTAGGCGGCCAGTAAGGGGGATGTGCCAAAGAGGTTGGATTTGACGATTTCTCTAACCAGACCGAGAACGCGGCTGGCAACGTTGCCGACGGCCAGCATGGCGGCAGCTTTGACGACGCCCTGGTTGTCGCTGAGGTTTTGGATGGGGGGCGTTACGGCCGTATTCGGTTCAAGCGGTTCTGCTTCGGTCGGTTCAATCAATGTCATCACCTTTGAAATGGTCGGGGTAGTCTAGCGGATGGGGTGAGGGGGGGCAACATGAGGAACGGCCGTTTCGCCTACGCTTTTCATTCTTTTACAATTAAGCAACACAAAATTGCAGTTCAATTCATGTAATCAGCCTTGCAAGCAAAACCCGAATCAGTATGTTATACTTTCAGCGCTTGCATCCACCCAATATAAACTTGAAAACAATCCCTATGCTAACGAATGAAGAAAAAAAAGTACCCGAATATCTAACCAAAGAATTACCCACGAGGGCAGAATTTGTAACCCCTGAAACAAAATTAGAAACATTAAACTTAAACTGGACTGAAAAGCAGCTGCCTCAAAAACTTCGGACAAAGCATGTACACGGCCTTCATCCCTATTTAGGTAAATACATTCCCCAACTTGTTGAAATATTTTTGCGTAAATACTTTGCTGCGGGCCAAACAGTTCTAGACCCTTTTGTTGGCTCTGGAACAACATTGGTACAGGCCAATGAGTTGGGCATGAATGCAGTTGGCTATGATATTTCAATATTTAATGTACTGCTTTGCCAAGTCAAAACAGATAAATACGATGTAGAGCAAGTTGAAAAAGAAGCAAAAGATATATTAGGGAAAACAAAAGTTGCAACAGAGCCAGAAAGAAGTGGTCAGTTAAGGCTGTTAGGTAATGGCATTACTTTGTTAAGTAATGGCATTACTTTTGAAGAAACAGATAATGAGTACTTAAACGCTTGGTATGCGCCACAAGCCTTAACCGAGCTTCTAACTTATCGACATTTTATTGAACATGGTGATTACCAATACAAGAATTTACTTCGAATCATTTTGACCCGTGCTGCACGATCAGCCAGACTAACAACTCATTTCGACTTGGATTTCCCCAAAGCCCCACAAACAGAGCCTTATTGGTGTTACAAGCATTCAAGAACATGCGAACCAGTACAAGAGGCGTATAAATTTCTTGACAGATACACCAAAGATACGATTCGGCGGATTCGTGCTTTTATGGAAGTGCGAACCGATGCATCTGTCACTGTGCATCATGGTGATAGCCGCAGCGATGTCGTTGCCAGAGCCGATGGCATTATAACCAGTCCACCGTATGTGGGTTTAATTGATTATCATGAACAGCATGCTTATGCTTATCATTTGTTGCAGTTAAGTGATAACCGACATCGTGAAATAGGGCCTGCTGTTCAAGGCTCCAGCCAACAAGCAAGGCGGCAATATCAGGAGGATATTGCACAAGTTTTTCGAAATGCTGCTCAAAGTTTGCCTTCTAATGCACCAATCATTGTTGTCGCTGGAGATCGTCATAACTTGTATCCTGAAATTCGGCAGATGGCTGGTTTGCAAGAAGAGGCTGTACTGCAACGTCATGTTAATCGCCGAACGGGGCGGCGTGCCGGAGAATTTTACGAATCAATTTTTATTTGGCGGAAGCCGTAAACATCGGATGGTGCGGCAGTGAATAAGCAGAAATTGGCGATTCAGGCAGTTATTTCCGAAATGATGGAACGCATTATGCAGCGCGTTTTGTATGAAGATCCTTTTAATTGGGATAAATTGGTGGCACAAAAACCTTTGTATGCGGCTTTAGTGCCCGAAGAAATTTTTAAAGGGTCACATTTTGAACGTCGCTTTGTTACACCTTTTGGTAGTGCGTGGGAAAAGTTGGCAGTAGTTGCCGCTCATGAGGGGCTTGGATACGGTGAAATGCAGTATGAGATTCGGGGTGTGATCCGAAACGGCCGTTTGTCACGCATCACCGAGGTTTTGAATAGACTAGAACATCGTTCCCAAAAAACAAAAAATCGGCTGCGTCCAAATTGGGAAGAAGAATTGGCCTACATACGGGCTGGTAAAGGAGAACTTATTCCAGTTACAGTCATGTGTGACGTTTATGCGGAAAATCGGCAAACAGGCGAAAAATTTGCATTTGAATTGAAAGCTCCTTTACCAAACAGCGACCAAACCAAAGTTAGCAAAGAAAAGTTGCTAAAATTGTATTGTATGGAGCCACAGCCTGTTAGTGAGGCTTACTTTGCCTTGCCCTACAACCCTTATGGCAAACGAGAAGATTATAAATGGAGTTTTCCTGCCCGTTGGTTTGACATGCAAAATGATGAAGTTGTCTTAATAGGCAATGAATTTTGGGAAAAAGTAGGAGGGACAGGCACATATCAGGCATTTATAGAAGCAGTTAATGAGATCGGCCCGGAATTCAAAAAACGAATTTACCAAGAATACTTAGGGATTGAGCCACCCTCAGAAAAACCTCCCGAAATTTTCCACTAATCCTACTAAATGATACAAGGAGCGCCCCATGTACGATAAGAAAAAACTGGCAGAATTGGCTGAAAATCTGGACAAGTGGGAAGAAACCACACTCCAAAAAACATTGGCACGGTTCCCAGAGCGCAAAGACAAATTCATCACCACATCCAGCGAACCCATCAAGCGGTTATATACACCATTGGATGTGGCCGACCTGGATTACATGGAATCGCTGGGCAACCCGGGTGACTACCCATTTACCCGTGGGGTACACGCCACCATGTACCGGGGCAAGCCCTGGACCATGCGCATGTTTGCCGGATTTGGCACGGCCGAAGAAACCAACCAGCGCTACAAATATCTGCTGGAGCAAGGCAACATGGGGCTTTCTGTGGCCTTTGACCTGCCTACCTTGATGGGGTATGACACAGATGCACCAGAAGCCTTGGGAGAATTTGGCAAATGTGGTGTCGCCATTAGCAGCCTGAAGGATATGGAAATTTTATTTGAAGACATCCCCCTTGGGGAAGTCTCTACCAGCATGACGATTAACAGCCCGGCGGCCATTATTTGGGCGATGTATATTGTGGCTGCCGAGAAGCAGGGCGTTCCCAGGGCGAATTTGCGCGGCACATTGCAAAATGACATTTTGAAGGAATATATTGCCCAAAAAGAATATATTTTCCCGCCGGAGCCGAGTATGCGGTTGGTGACAGACACGATTGAGTTTGGCACGAAGGAAATGCCGCTGTGGAACACCATTTCAATTAGCGGCTACCACATCCGCGAGGCTGGGTCTACGGCCGCACAGGAATTGGCCTTTACCCTGGGCGACGGGCTGGAATATGTCCGTTGGGCGCTGGCCAGAGGCATGGACATCGACGACTTTGCGCCGCGATTGAGTTTCTTCTTTAACTGCCATAACGACTTTTTTGAGGAAATTGCCAAATTCCGGGCGGCGCGCCGCATTTGGGCGCGGGAGATGAAGGAGACGTTTGGGGCCAAGAATCCACGTTCGTGGCTGTGCCGTTTTCATACACAAACGGCCGGAGTTAGCCTAACAGCGCAGCAGCCGGAAAATAACATTGTGCGGGTGGCTATTCAGGCGTTGGCGGCGGTGATTGGCGGCACGCAAAGTTTGCATACCAACAGCATGGATGAGGCTTTGGCGCTGCCCAGCGAAGCGGCCGTTACCATTGCCCTGCGCACCCAGCAAATCATCGCCGAAGAAAGCGGTGTGGGCAATACCATTGATCCACTGGCTGGCAGCTTCTTTGTAGAACACGAAACCAATAAAATCGAAAAACAGGTTTACGACTACTGGCGGCAGGTGGAGGAGATAGGCGGCGTGCTGCCCGCCATTGACGCCGGTTTTTATCAGCGTGAAATTTCCAACGCGGCTTACCAGTACCAGCGTGAAATTGATGCCAAAGAGCGCACCATTGTGGGTGTGAACGGCTATGTGGACAAAACAGAGGATTTGCGCATTCCTATTTTGCAAATGGATCCGCATGGATATGACCGGCAGGTAGCCCGTTTGCAAAAAGTGCGTGAGGAACGGGATAACGAAAAGGTAGGCGCGGCACTTTCTGCTTTGCGGCAGGCGGCAGAAGGAACGGAAAATACCATGCCCTACATTATTGAAGCAGTGAAGGCGTATGCCACGCTTGGCGAGATTACGGATGTGTTCCGGGATGTGTTTGGCACGTATGAAGAGCCAACCTGGATTTGATAAGGGCTGGCATTGAAACGGCCGTTACTGGTAAAAGGATAGTACCTCGGTGCTGTCCTTTTTCTTTTCTACGCCTTATTCACTGGAAAATACCCGGTAAAAGTCTACAATCCTGTCAATGATCAGGTGACTTGACCGATGAGCAGAAAAATGGATATGCGTTCAGTTTCACAGAGAGAAAAGAAAAATTCCTTACTTCAAATAAAGCAGTATCCGAAACGGCTTTTTTTCTATATTTTGGTTCCGATTGTTTTGTTGGCAGTGCGGGTTTGGTTGGAAACGGCCGTGTGGCAAACCACCCGCGCCCATTACGTGACACTGGAATCCGTAACGGCCGTACTCGCCCTCTTCGTTGGCATCCTCGCCCTGCTGCGTTACTCAGCCCGTCCCAGCAACATGATCCTCTTTCTGGGCACAGGCTTCATTGGCGCTGGCCTGCTAGACATTTACCACGCCACCATATTCAGCCAAACAAACCTGCCCTTAAACGCCGCCCAACTCGGCATTTTGTGGACATGGAACGCATCCCGCATCTTTCTCGCCATCATGCTCTTTGGCAGTTGGATGGTCTGGCAGTGGGAAACAGACAACCTCTTTAGCCCCAAAAGCCTCATCATTTGGCCGGGTCTAATCGTGGCTGTGGGCCTGATGTTTTTTGCGGCCGTACAACCCCCGCCCGACCCGGCAAGTGGCTTCACCCTCCAATGGGCAGAACTCGCCGCATCAGGCCTCTTCTTCCTTCTGGCGCTCATTGGTTACCTGCTTAAAAAGCAATGGCAGGAAGATTGGTTTGAGCATTGGGTAATCATGTCCATTCTCATTGCCCTCACCGGGCAAATTCATTACCTCTTCTATTCAACCCAACTGTTCGATGCCATGTTTACGGCCGCAACCATCCTCAAAATGCTCAGTTACGTGTGCGTACTGGCAGGCCTGCTCACCGGCATGCTGCGCATCTTTCGCCAGGCAGAAGACAGCGCCGCCAAACTCATTGCCACAAACACCGCCCTTCAGCGAGAAATTAGCGAGCGCAAAAAAGCAGAAATCGCTGCCTTTGAACAGCGCCAACTCGCCGAAGCCCTCCGTGAAGTAGGCAACGCCCTCAGCGCCACCCTCAACTTCAACCAACTGCTCGACCTCATCCTCGACCAAATCGCCCGTGTCATGCCCTACGGCACAGCCAACGTCATGCTGGTAACCGGAAAAGGCAACGAAGTCATCATTGCATCCACCAGAGGCTATGACACCCGTTTACAGAATCAACTGCCACCCCGGTTTGAACTGGCTGAAATGCCAACCTTGCTGCACATGATGAAAACAGGCAAGCCCCTCATTATTCCCAACACGGCCGAACACCCCGCCTGGATACAAATAGAAACATCACGTCATGTACGTTCCTGGGCAGGCACACCCATTGTGCTCAAAAATGAAACCGTCGCTTTCATTGCCCTTAACAACAGCCAGCCAAACTTTTACAAACTCACCGATGCCGCGCGATTGAGCGCATTTGCCGGACAGGCAGCCATCGCCATTCAAAATGCCCGCCTTTATGCCGAACTGGAGCGCAAAGTAGAAGAGCTGACCACACGCAACAAAATTAACCAGGCGATGAGCACCACCCTGGATTTGGAAGAAATCCTGACTATCGTAACTGAGCAGGTAACCAGGCTGCTTGGAGTAGATGCCACCTCGGTTGTGTTAAAAGACGAAAAACAAGGTGACCTGTGGTTTGCGGCGGCATCCGGGCAGGCTTCTGAATTTGTTTTGGGCAAGCGGCTGCCGATGGGACAGGGCATTATGGGATGGGTAGCCCAGTATGGTCAGCCCCTATTGGTGGCAGATGTTGCTTCAGACGAACGGTATTACCATGTCTTTGATCAACAAAGTGGCTTTCAGGCGCGGTCGATTATTTGTGTGCCATTGGTGTGCAAGGGAGAAACAATTGGTGCAATTGAGGCCATTAACAAAGCTGATGGCCCGTTTGACGAAGAAGATGTGCGTTTGCTTTCCTTAATGGCCAGCCCGGCGGCAACGGCCATTGAGAATGCCCAGCTATACAAGCAGGCTCAACAGGAAATTGCAGAACGCAAGCGTGCGGAACAGGCACTGGAAGCAGAGCGAAAATTGTTGGCGCAGCGGGTGGCGGCCAGAACGGCCGATTTGCAAACGGCTAATCTGGAATTGGCACGGGCTGCCCGGCTAAAGGATGAATTTTTGGCCAGTATGAGCCATGAACTACGCACGCCGTTGAATGCTGTGCTGGGAATGTCTGAAGCGCTGCAAGAAGGCGTGTTTGGGGAAGTAAATGAAAATCAGCGGCAATCTTTGAAGAGTATAGAAGAAAGCGGCCGTCATTTGCTTGAGCTGATCAATGATATTTTGGATTTGTCCAAGATTGAAGCCGGTAAATTGGAATTGGAACTGCGCCCGGTGGCTTTGAAATCTGTTTGTGAATCCAGTTTGCGGCTGGTGCGCCAGGATGCCATGAAAAAGCGGATTCGTGTGCATTCCCGAATTGATGAAGAGATTGAACTGTTTGTGGCAGATGAACGGCGGCTGAAGCAAATTTTGGTGAATTTGCTCTCAAATGCGGTGAAGTTTACGCCAAAGGGTGGGGAGATTGGCCTGGATGTGGCGGGCGACAAGGAAAATCATGTTGTCCAGTTTGTTGTTTGGGACACTGGGATTGGTATTTCTGAAGAAGGCATGAAGCGGCTGTTTCAGCCGTTTGTTCAGTTGGACAGCCGCCTTTCGCGTGAATATGCGGGGACGGGGTTGGGGTTGTCGCTGGTGCAGCGGCTGGCGGCGATGCATGGCGGTGAAGTGTCGGTGGTGAGTGAGGTGGGGCAGGGCAGTCGGTTTACCGTGCGGCTGCCCTGGCGGCAGGTGGTGGAGGTGTTGGATACGATGCCGCAGGAGAGTGAGAATCTGCCGGATGAGGATGAGGTGTCTGATGTGCCTGAGACGGAGCCGTTGGTGCTGCTTGTAGAGGATAATGAGGCAAATATCAAAACGTTGTCGCGTTATTTACGGTTTAAGCATTACCGGGTGTTGGTGGCAAAAAACGGCCGTCAGGCGGTGCAGGCTGCGCAGGATCATTTGCCAGATATTATTTTGATGGACATTCAAATGCCGGGTATGGATGGTCTGGAAGCGACCCGACGCATTCGGCAAAATGAGCGGGGAGCAGATGTGCCCATTATTGCGCTGACGGCTTTGGCGATGCCCGGTGACCAGGAGCGGTGTTTAGCGGCTGGGGCAGATGCCTATCTAAGCAAGCCGGTAAGTTTGAAACAGTTGTCGCAAACAATTGAGCGGCATCTGGCTGTGAATAAATAGTCAGTTAGCCTGTCAGTTCTGGACTGAACTGTTTATGTAAACTGTCAGTGACTATACAGGTGCTCGGGCCGCCCCGCTGGTGGCGCGGTGAGGACACCGGCCACAGCTAGAGAGGATGTACAGTTACAACTGTCAATTATTTTCGGAGATAAAAAGGTATCCGTTCAGATGGAACACAGAGCCACACGGAGAATGCGCAAAATTGCACAGAGAACAGGGCATTTTCCTCTTTTTCTCTGTGAATCTTTGTGTAACTGAACGCACATAAAAAGCACCTGGTTGGCTGAAACAATTGCATCAGGATATTGAAAAATGGAAAAGAACCCAACGTTGTTGATTATTGATGATGAGAAGAGTGCGCGCGAGACCATTAAGATGCTGCTGTTTCGTGAAGGATATGAAATGGTTTTTGCGGAGGACGCATATGAGGCGCTTGTGGAGTTGGAGGAAGTGGAGCCGGATGTCATTTTGATGGATGTGATGATGCCGGGGATGGATGGCTTTACTTTGTGTCAAAAGTTAAAAAGTAAGCCTCATTTGCAGCATATCCCCATCATTTTGGTGACGGCGCTGGACCATAAGGAAGATTTGGCGCGGGGATTGGATGCTGGGGCTGATGATTTTGTTAATAAGCCGGTAAATGGGCTGGAGCTGCGGGCGCGGGTGCGGTCGATGCTGCGGATTAAGCAGCGGCAGGATGATTTGCAGGTGATGCTTCGTTTGCGTGAAGAGCTGTCGAATATGATTGTGCATGATATTCGCAATCCGTTGGCGACGATTCAGGTGTTTGCTGAGATGTTGGAGGATTATGTGACGGATGCGAAGGGGTTGGAGAGTTTGGCGATGATTCGGCAGGAGGCGCGGCGGCTGGCTTCGTTTATGACGGATATGTTGATGGTGGCGAAGATGGAAGACGGCCGTTTCGTGCTAAACAAGTCCCATGTCAACATCAAGGAATTATTGGAAACCGTGTATCAAAGCCATTTGCCGTTGGCGGCATCCAACCATATTACACTGCAATTGGATGTGCCGGATACGCCGCGGGAAATGTTGTTGGATGCCAGTTTGTGGCACCGTGTTTTGGATAATTTGCTGTCCAATGCGCTGAAATTCACCCCTTCTGGCGGCACGATTACATTATCTGCACAGTACCCTGCCGACGGGGAAGCGTATCTGGAAAATGGCAAGGCTGGTTCGCTGCCGACCTGTTTGCGGATTGTGGTGGCAGACGAGGGGCCGGGTATTCCGGAGGCGCATCGGGAGTCGGTGTTTAACAAGTTTGAGGTGGTGGCCTCTGGCCGGCGCGATATTCGGCAGGTGGGGCTGGGGCTGGCTTTTTGTAAGATGGTGGTGGATGCCCATAACGGCCGTATCTTTGTCACCGATAATGAGCCGAAAGGTGCTAAATTTGTTGTAGAACTTTGACCATAGTGCTTATTGACTAGCGTTTTGTTGTTCCTTTAACGTCCCATTCACTTGTTTGCCTATTATAATTGAGGCGTGTTTTGAATTTATTCTCAAGTGTGTCTGGATGGGGTAAGGGCTGATAATGGAACACGAAACGATTGTGACAACTTTCCCTGATGTTTGGCAGCCAGAAAGTAATAAACCGCCGCTGGAAACGGCCGTTATTCTGTGTGCGTTTATTATCAGTGCTTCCATTTTTGCTCTGGCCGTTACCCAGGCCGCGTTTATTCCCTTTCAGCAATACCGTACCGCACCATTAAGTGCTGTTGAGATTGTTTCTGTTACCGGAACGGCCGTGCCCGCTGGTGAAGTAGATAGTCTGGTCGTTACATTGGGTATAGAAAACGGCCGTGTTTCATTCGCCTCCCCCTCTGCCATCCAAAGCATCGCCATCCTGATAGACGGCAAAGAGCAGCAGCCACAGCCTGTAGCATGGCAAATCTACTGGCATGAAAACGACGGAGATAATTTATTAGAGCCAGGCGAATTAGCTGGCATTACCCTGTCCCAATTACAACAACAGCTCTCTACACCCATCACGCCTGCCAGTCATGCCACACTCATAATCAAAAGCATTGATGGTGAAGAAGTTGTGATACCACTTCATTTGCCAGAGCGTTTACCCCTTTTCTTCAAATTAAAATAGTCACATTCGCGGTCTTGTTGGCGCTTCTTTCAATAGACTTATTCCTGCATAAATTGAACACGGATTAACGCGGAAAACACGGATGAAAATATTTATAAATCTGCGTCATCTGTGTTAATTTGCATCCCCAAAATCAAATTCAACTATTTATTTAGG
>CAZRIB010000093.1:0-11243 GCA_964600035.1 uncultured Ardenticatenaceae bacterium
AATACTGAATACGGGTACTAGTTTTCGGTGGAATGAAGAAGGCCGTTGGCAAGGGCATAAGCAAGCAGGCTGCTTTGCCCTTTGAGGTTTAGTTTTTGGTAGATGTTTAGCCGGTGGGTTTTGATGGTGTTGATGCTAACGGTTAATTGTTCGGCAATTTCCCGGTTTGTGTACCCCCGTGCAATGAGGACCAGGACTTCTTTTTCGCGATTGCTCAGGTTTTCTTCAGGGGAAGCCACTATTGGGGCTGTGGCAATGAGTTCATCAACGAGGTCGCGGGCTAATTGCGGGGAAAGGTATATGCCGCCCATGTTGACAGAGCGGATGGCATAGAGGAGTACATCGGTTCTGGCTCCTTTGAGCACGTAGCCGGATGCGCCCACTCTCAAGGCTTCGTAAAAGAATTCGGAATCCTCGTGCATGGTGAGGAAGATGATTTTCAGGTCGGGCAGGTCTTTCAGGATGTGGCGGGCAACGTCGATGCCTGTCATGTCGCCCAGGGTGATGTCTAGCAGGGCGATGTCGGGCATGTGTTGGGCGGCCAGGGTGATGGCGTCACGGCCGTTTCCTGCATCTGCTACCACCTCAATATCTGGCTGCCGGGCGAGAACGGCCATCAACGATTCCCGCACAATGGCATGATCATCTACAATCAACAAGCGTATTTTTCCCATGCGAACCCCACCGTTATGATTTGCTGTCTCTCTCATTCAATAAAACCGGATTTATACCCAGCGGAATCTGGACAGAAATGCGCGTTCCCGAACCGGGCTGGCTGTAAACGGTCAACGTGCCGCCAGCCAAAGCGGCGCGTTCCTGCATACCCGGCAGACCAAAACCGGAATTGTTTTCCAGGTTGTGTGCCGGTGTCCATTCAAAGCCACGGCCGTTATCAGCCAGTTCCAGGCGTACGGCCGTATCATCCACATCCAGCACAACCTGCAAATGGGTTGCGCCGCTGTGACGCACCACATTATTTATGGCTTCCTGCGCAATGCGGAACAATGTCGTTTCAATCGTCAACGGCAGGCGAGACGGCCGTTTCCCCTGCTGCTCAATCTCCAAAACAATGCCAGAAGGCTGCAAAACATGCTTGCCCACCCATTTAATCGCTGGCAGCAGACCCAACTGGTCTAACACACTCGGTCGCAAATTACCGATAATCTGCCGCACATCGCCCATTGTTTTTTGCAAAAGCGCCTGGCTTCTTTCCAAATATTTATGGCCTTCTCCGTTTTCAGCAGGCAATTGATGCGCCACTTCATCCAGACTAAACTCAATCGCCATAATCATTTGCCCCACCCCATCATGCAGTTCTCTGGCAATGCGCGCCCGCTCTTCCTCCTGCACAGAAATGGTGTGGTGCAGCAGTTCCTGGGTAAGTGCGTGCTGCTCCTTGATTTTTTTAGTTTGCAAAGCAACCAGGCTCTCCAAATTTTCATTCAACTCTGAAAGACGCGAAATGTTATCATGAAGCTGATTTTTCATGGCTTCCAGCGCCACAGCCATTTCATGCACTTCACCAAACCCAAAATGGGGTTTCAGCAGCGGCGTATCCAATTCCCCCTGGGCTATTTTTTGCGCCGCCTGGGTAAGCTGCTTCATGGGGTGTACCAATGCGCGGGCTCCGACGAGGGTGCTTACCCCCACACCTAAAAAGGCAATCACGGCAAAGACACTTAACCCCCCGCGCAAGCGGCGCACACTGGCAAAGGTATCATCTTCATCCCCGCCAACAGCTACCCCCCAGGGCATGGCGCTCATTTTTGCCGCAGCCATGACATGCAGTTCGTTTTGGGTTTCACCTTCAATGTGGGGTAAGGCAAATGGCGTTATGCCTGTTGCATCCCCATCACCTGCCAGAAAGGTCTGGTAAAAGTCCGGGTGTTCGCTCTCATCCAGAACGGGCACATTGAGGGTGGAGGAAAGTGTATGTCCCTCTGCATCAAAGAGGGTAGCGTGGCCGGTCTTGCCTAATTTTGCGGCGCGTGTCAGCGGATTCACAATTGTTTCTTCGCTCAAGACGACTGTGCCAATGAGGAAGCCGGCGATACGGCCGTTTTGCCAGACAGGATACCCCGCGGCCACCACAGCATTCCCGGTTCGCGGATCCAGATAAGGATCTGAAATCACATAATCATTGGCCGCCAAAATCAAATCCAGAAATGGCATATCATCCGGCACAGCCCCATCTGCGTACATATCAGGCGGATTGCTGATAATGACATGGCCGCCATCATCAACAAACACAATGCTAGATGCCAAAGGCCCCAATTCGCGCCGAATGTGCCGCATAGATGACGCTTCAGCCACCAAATCGGGGTCAGCCGGATCAAAATCGGCCGTATTTTGGGCATCGGTCAATTCTGTAAAAACATGGTGGAAAAATTCGTCAATTTCACCGGCGGCCATTTGGGCAATCACTGTTCTTTCTTCCAAAATCAGGTCAAAACTTTCATGGAATGCCAGTTCACTTAATGAAACAAATACAACAAACAAAATCACGAATGCTGCTGTCACGCCAATGGCCAATCGCGGCCATACCCCCAGGCGAAAAACAAATTCTCTTATTTTTTCCATGCAAGCAGCGCTCCTGTGAAAGTAAAGAATGATGATTTATGGATTCAAGATGAAAGTAGGGACGAGCCACCGGTTCGCCTCCACCCGCCAATGCCCATCCTGGTACACCTAACCCAAAATCCGTATACCGTCTTTCGACGAAATCACCATAAAGTACACGGGAAACGGATTGCTGAATATGGATACCGGTGCCTTCATTAAAAAAAAAGAAAAGGGCGGCCTCAAAGAGAGACGGTCAAATCAAACCGTGATGAAGGGCGTATGCCACCAAATCAGACCGGTCGCTAATATCCAATTTTTTGTAAACATTGAGGCGATGGGTTTTAACCGTGTTGATGCTAATAAAAAGCTGGTTTGCAATTTCGCGGTTATTAAAGCCACGCGCTAAAAGAATGAGGATTTCTTTTTCTCTTGGCGTTAAGGTGTCCAGCGTTGTGGACGTGTGGGGATTGGCTAACTGCCTGCTGATAAAATCTTCTACAAGCACATGGGCCAATGTGGGGGAAAGGTAAACATTACCGTTGCATATGGCCTGGATAGCACGCTGAAGTTCTGGCAATGGCTCTCCTACTCGAAAGTAACCGGCGGCTCCGGCGTATATTGCCTGACGGAATACGGCCGTATCCGCCATTGCCGAAACAACCAACACCTTCATGCCAGGCCAGGCCATCAACACTTTATCCAACCCGGCCAACTGAATGACATTTTCCGGAGTTAGTTCCAGCAAAACCATGTCCGGCTGGGCGGGCAGTGGTTCGCAAAGCGCTTTTGCCGTGTCCAGCTTTTTACCAAGCAGCTTGAACTGCGGCTGCTGCTCCAAATAGTAGAGCATCGTCAGCATGACATCCTGCTGGCTTCCTATATATAGTAGATTAAGTGTGTGCCTACAACGCATACCTTCCCCAACTGCTTGTCCCTCTTGAATTTTGCTGCATCCACCTTTTATGGCCGAAAGTAGAAAACGGCCGTTTCCCATTCATCCATATGCCGGATAAAACATACAATGATGGTGCGGTGGATTTTTTTATTTTTTATGCAGCCATGTAGGCAGGGTAGAAAATAGAAATGACTTGCGGTTTACCAACTGAACGCTGGAACCATTAAAACATATTTTTTAGGCTTCGTAAACCTTGCCACACCATTATTACGACCAAAATTAAGCCTGTGAAAAAGGGGTGAATTTATGGCAACCTACTCACAAGGCAGCTGACGATGGGTGTTTTGCGGTGAAATTTCCTGAAAAATGACGGCACTTTAACGCGGCCTACAAAGCAATGAGAAGAACGGCCGTTAACGCCAACCCCACCCCCACCCACTGGCGGCGTTGTAAGTGCTCCGCCAACACCACGCGGGCAAGCAGGACTGTTGAAGCTGGATAAAGGGATGAGAGGACAGCGGCAATGTCTAAACGGCCGTACCGCGCCGCCAACGCATACAACGCATTCCCCCCGGTATCTAACAAACCCGTTAAAGCAATCAGCGGCAGCGCCTGACGAGCAGGCCACTGCGTGCCGGAATGCCGCCAGGCAAACGCCCCCAAAACCGTAACAGAAGCCAGCCGCGCAGAAGCCAGCGGCCACAAAATGGCGTTGGTACTTACCCGGCCAATGAGCAGCAAAAAGATACCAAAACCCAAACCGGCCAACAGCGGCAGGTCAAGGTCACGCCACGTTACGGCCGTTTCTCCATCCGGTACGGTCACCAGCCACACAGCCAGCAGCGCCAACCCAAAACCCGCCAACTGCACCACTGGCGGCAGTCCAGCTTGCAAGGCGGCATAGGAAAGAGGCACAACGGCCGTTACCACCGCCGCCACCGGGGCCACGATACCCATCGGCCGCACAGCCAACCCGCGATACAAAGCCGCCAACCCCAGCCCGCCTGCCAAACCAGCCGCCGCACCCCAAATCAGATCGCCACCCGGCGGCACAGGTTCGCCCAGCAGCAAGGCCAGGGCCAGCAGCAAAGCACCGCCTACCATTTGGGAAATGACAACCACACTGAAAACGGCCGTTTTCTTTGCCGCCAGCCCACCGCTAAAGTCACCAGCCCCCCAGCTAATCGCAGAAGCCACACCCAAAAACACGGCAAACAGTTCAGCCGACATTCTTTTCCTCCTGTAAAGATAAAGATTAAATCTTTATTCTTTATTCATCATAAGCTGCTCAAGAACGGCCGTGACATCTGCCGGCTGCCATCCCTCCGGTTTAAGCAGCTTGCCATCCGCCCGCACAGGGCCGCCAATCTTAGTCATATTAGCCCGGTGCACTTCCGCAAAAACCGCATCCGCATCCACCCCCACAGAAGCAAACGTGCCATAAACCACATACAACAAATCGGCCAGCTCATGCGCCAGCGGCGCCAAATCCACAGCAGGATCACCCTGCCCTGCCGCCAACAAGGCCTCCACGGCGGCACACACTTCTTCATACTCTTCCCGAATCAGCTTCAGCCGAAAGTTGAGCAGCGCCTCATCTGGCAAGGCAGGCACGGCCGAATAAGCCGCCCCCGCCGCTTTGTGAAAATCGACAATCTTTTGAAAATTACTTTGTGTCATAAAAATTCCTTTTTGTATGGTATTCCCCTCAAAATGACTTTACCAAAACACGGTGTCCCAAACCCATCATCCCAGACAAAAAATTGATTCGTCTGCTTTTGTCATAACTCCTTATCAAAAAATAATCCCAATTGAGTAACCCAAGGTGAAATTTTCATCATATAATGACAAACGTGGATGAATGAGAAGAAAATGAATATCCCCTATTTTCCGGCATTTAAAAAATGATGACTGTCCTGACGACCAGACAACGCGACTTGTTGCAAATATTGCTTCAATCCAAGAAGCCTATGGCGGCTGCCGAAATGGCAGAAGCGCTGCACTTAACGCCGCGTCAGGTAAGTTATAACTTAAAGGGGTTAAAAGAGTGGCTCTCTCTCAGAGGCGCATCTTTAACCATTACCCCCGGTGTCGGTGTCCTGCTTGATATTCCTCCCAGCCAATATGTGAAACTGGAAAAAGAGCTGCGGGAAAATGTTGATTTTCAACTCGTTTTGCCGGTAGAACAAAGGCAGCAATTGTTGGCGCTTTTGCTCTTAACGGCAAATACCCCTTTGATTTTGTATCAAATGCAGCAAATGGCTCAGGTTTCCAGAACCACCGTTCTGAAGGATCTGGATAAACTTTCCCCCTGGTTTGCTCAACATGGTTTGCAGTTGGAAAAACGGCCGAATTATGGCATTTGGCTGGAAGGCGAGGAATGGGCAAAGCGGCAGGCTTTGGTGGCCTGGTTATGGGGAGAGGGTCCGGCGGAACGGCCGTTAACCCAAATGACCCATAAGCAAGGGTTAACCTTTTCCTTAGGCGATGATGCCTCGTTTTTACCTTTGGTACAAAAAGCCAGCCAGCTTATACAACAGTGGCACACAAAACGGACATTTGGGCAGGTTGCCTTTGCCGAAGCTCAGCTAGACGGCCGTTTCACTGACGACGCCGTTCTGTTATTGGCATTAACGCTGGCTGTACAAACCGAACGCATTCAACACGGCCGTTTCCTCACCGCAGACGACACCACCATCAACTGGCTCAAAACATTATCCGTCTGGCCAGTTGCCCAAAAAATCGCCCAACACCTGGGCTGGAAAAACAGCACCCCCTGGCCGCCCGCCGAAGTTGCAGCCATCGCCATGTATCTGCTGGCCGCTCCACACAACGAACGCTGGCCTGGCGATTTGGAAATCGACACCGCCTTCTCAACGCTCATCGAAACCTTGATGGTGCAAATTAGCCAGGCATACCAGCTAAGTGACCTGCAAAGCGATGCCACCCTGCGGGACGGGCTTATCACGCACATTGTGCCCACCTGCCTGCGTCACCGGTTCCAACTGTGGCTGCCCAGGCCAGAACCCGGCGTCGCTCTTTCTGAAAAGTACAAATTTGAACACGATTTATCGCACACATTGGCGGCGCTCATTGAACAGCAAACGGCCGTAACCCTCACCCAAGGCGAAATCAACCACCTGGCACTGCTGCTCCGCGCCGCCTACATCCGCAAACGCCCCAACCAAATTCACGAAGTCCTGGTTGTATGCCCAAGCGGCATGGCTACCGCCCAACTGCTGGTAGCCCGCCTCAAAGCCAGATTTCCCCGTTTGGGAAATTTCAAAGTCATCTCACTACGAAGATTAACCCCATCTACAATCGCCCAGGCAGAGCTAATCATCACCACAGCCCCCCTGCCGGTAAACATAAAGGACCCAAAAAAAGTCATACAGGTCCACCCCCTGCTTCTACCAGAAGACATCGAAACCATTACCCAATGGCTGGCATAAGCAGTACCCAAATCAGGCTTACACAGTAACGCGCCGACCGTTACTGGTAAACAGGAGGCAGTAAGCTTCCAAATTATTATCAACCTTCTGCGGCACTCCCGCAGAGACCTGACTCTATAGAAGAGAAAAAGGAGAAAGAAATGCGAGAGCGATTACAACAATTCGGTGGTTTTCTGGCAGGAATGATCATTCCCAACATTGGTGCATTTATTGCCTGGGGCTTGATCACAGCCCTCTTTATCCCAACAGGATGGACCCCCAATGAAAAGTTCGGGGCACTTGTTGGACCTATGATTCTTTACTTGCTTCCCATTCTCATCGGTTATACGGGTGGCAAAATGGTTCATGGCGTTCGTGGTGGCGTGGTCGGCGCAACGGCTACCATGGGCGTTGTCGTCGGCGCAGACATCCCCATGTTCCTGGGCGGCATGATTATGGGGCCACTTGGCGGCTGGATCATGAAGAAAGTGGATGAAGTCCTGGAAGACAAAATTCCTGTCGGCTTTGAAATGCTCATCAACAACTTCTCCGCTGGTATTCTGGCCGTCATTCTTGTGCTTTTAGCCAATGTTGTCATTGGGCCTGCCGTTAATGCCGTCAGCAATGCCGCCGGTTCACTGGTAGATGCCCTGGTTTCCGCACGCCTGCTGCCTCTGGCCGCAATCGTTATTGAACCTGCCAAAGTTTTATTCCTGAATAATGCTTTGAATCACGGGGTTTTGGCACCTTTGGGTGTGGCCGCTGTAGAAGAATCAGGTCGCGCAATCCACTTTTTGCTGGAAACAAATCCAGGGCCCGGGCTTGGCCTTCTGATTGCCTATTACGTTGCGGGTAAGGGGCTTTTGAAGGAGTCAGCACCGGGCGCGATGATTATACACTTCCTGGGTGGGATTCACGAAATCTACTTCCCCTATGTGTTAGCACATCCCATCATGATTGTATCCATGATCGCCGGTGGTTTTGCTGCTGACCTGTGGTTCACCATCCTCAATGCCGGGTTGGTAGCAACACCATCACCGGGTTCTATCTTTGCCTACCTGGCTGTTATCCCACGCGGACAACACTTTGCTGTACTTACCGGTGTGTTAATTGGAGCCGTGGTTTCCTTTGCAGTGGGCGCGTTTATCCTGCGTGTCCGGCCAGTAAAGGAAACGGAAGAAGTAGAAGAAATGGAAGCCGAAGCGGCTGGCGTACCAGGCCTTTCCTAATAACATCTTGACAGCTTGACAAAAAGGAATGGTGTAATTGAGCAAGTGCTTACGTACCTTGCTTAATTATGCCATTCCACCAGCATCTATTTAGGAGAAATTTATGTCTCAATCAATCGCAGCTTCTGAGGTTAAGACCATTATTCTGGCTTGTGAAGCAGGAATGGGCTCAAGTTTGATGAGCGTGAATGCGCTCAAAAAGAAGTTGAAGAAGGCCAAGGTTTCTGGTGTGACTGTGGTCCACAAACCGGCGCGGGCTATCCCGGAAAATGCGCAGGTGGTCATTGTACACAAGGGCTTGGCCAAGGTAGCCCGGCGAAATGCGCCGCAAGCCGTTGTGGTGACATTTAGTCAATTTTTGAATGATCCCGCTTTTGACCGTGTTGTAGACGCGTTTGTTAATAATGGTGACATTGTGAGTACAGTGGAGTGAGAAGATGCCTATTTTAGCGTTAGACCGAATTAAGGTGGGGGCTACGGCCGTTTCCAAAACCGACGCCATTCGTCAGGCAGGCGAGTTACTGGTTACCAGCGGCTGTGTCGCACCCGGCTACGTAGACGGCATGCTCGCCCGCGAAGAAACCATGTCCACTTACCTGGGCAACGGCGTCGCCATTCCCCACGGCCAATACGACAACCGCGACCAAATCCGCCAGACCGGCATCTCCGTCTTACAACTCCCCCAAGGCGTGGAGTGGGAAGACGGCGAAAAAGCCCATCTCATCATTGGCATCGCCGCCTCCTCCGACGAACACGTTGGTGTGCTGGCAAATCTGGCCGAAGTCATTGAAGATGAAGAATTAACCAACCAGCTCATCCACACAACCGATCCCGCGTTTATTCTGGACAAGCTGGGGAAAGAGCAGAGGGAAGAAATATAAAGGTAATTGGTAATCTGTAATTAGTAATTGGTAATTGGTTCACAAATTTCCCAATCACCCAATTACCCAATTACTAAATCACCTAATTACTAAATTACGGAAACGAGGGCATGAAAAATGAAACAACTCGACATCACCATCCAGAACCCAACTGGACTCCATGCCCGCCCGGCTAAAATATTCGTCAATACAGCCAAACAATTCAAATCGGATATTCGCGTGCAGCACGGCAAAAAAAAGGCCAATGCCAAAAGCCTGATTTCCATGCTGACGTTGGGGGTGGAGACTGGAAGTGAAATACGCATTTTGGTGGACGGCGCCGATGAAGAAGAGGCGTTGGACGCATTGGTAACGGCCGTTCGCGATGGCCTCGGTGAAAAAGAACACATCGAAACGAATAACCAACAAAAAACAGCCAACAAAGAACAACCAACACCAACCAATCAACTAACCAATAACCAGATTCAAGGCATCGCCGCCGCGCCGGGCATTGTCTACGGCCCGGTACACCACCTTCAAACAGCCCAACTCACCATCGAAGAAACATTTACCGGCAGCTCCGAAGAGCAAAACCGGCTGCAAGCAGCCATCGAACAGGCACGCGGCCAGCTTCTGGCACTCAAGCAGCAAATGTCCCTAAGCCTCGGCAACCACAGCGTCGCCGAAGCCGCCATTTTTGATGTCCATCTGGAAATTCTGGACGACCCCGACCTGCTGGAGGGTGTCATGGCCAGGATTGAACAGCAGCAGTCCGCCGCCCAGGCGTGGCAAACCACCATTGATGCCCGCGCCAAAGCGGTAGCCACCCTCAATGACCCGCTGCTGGCCGCCCGCTCGGCAGACCTGCACGACGTGGGCTACCGGGTGCTGCGCCTGCTGGTAGGGGCTGAAGACCAGACAACGCCCCTGCCCGACCATCCGGTTATTGTGGTGGCGCATGATTTGTCCCCGTCGGACACAGCCTCTTTGGACAAGGAAAAGGTGATGGGCTTTTGTACGGCCGTTGGCGGCCCCACCGCCCATTCTGCCATCATCGCCCGCGCCCTCAACCTGCCCGCCGTCGTCAGCGCAGGCAGCAAAGTGCTGGACATCCCCGAAGGCACGCCGGTCATTCTGGATGGCACGCGGGGAATTGTGACAATTGAACCAGACGAAACGGCCGTAACCCAGGCCAAAGCCGCCCAGCAGCAGTGGCAAGCCCAACGCGACGCCGCCCAAAAAAGCGCAGACCAACCCGCCATCACCCAGGACGGCCACCGCGTCGAAGTCGCCGCCAACATCGGCGGTGTCAGCGATGCCCAACAAGCCGCCAACACCGGCGCAGAAGGCGTCGGCCTGCTCCGCACCGAATTCCTCTTTCTGGAGCGCACCGAACCGCCCAGCGAAGACGAACAATGCACCGTTTACCGCGACATCGCCCAGGCCATGCAAGGCCAGCCCGTCATCATCCGCACACTGGACGTAGGCGGCGACAAGCCCCTGCCCTACATTGACGTGCCACCGGAAGCCAACCCCTTCCTTGGCGAGCGCGGCATCCGCCTGTGCCTGAACCGGCCAGAACTGCTGCGGCAGCAGCTTCGCGCCATCCTGCGCGCCGCCGAGTTTGGCAAACTGCGCATCATGTTCCCCATGGTCGCCGACATCTCCGAATGGCGGGCAGCGCGGGCAATGGTTGAAGAAATCCGCGCCGAACTCAATGCGCCGCCGGTCGAACTGGGCATTATGATCGAAATTCCTTCCGCCGCCCTCATGGCCGATGCCTTTGCGCCGGAAGTAGACTTTTTCTCGGTGGGAACCAACGACCTGACCCAATACACGCTGGCGATGGACCGGATGCACCCGGCACTGGCCGGTAAATCGGATGGGCTGCACCCGGCTGTGCTGCGCCTGATTGCCCGCACGGTAGAAGCGGCGCACGCGGCTGGTAAATGGGTGGGCGTTTGCGGTGAACTGGGCGCCGATCCCCAGGCCGTACCTATTCTTGTGGGGCTGGGGGTGGATGAGCTGAGCGTCAGCGTACCTGCTGTACCTGCTGTCAAAGCCCAAATTCGTACCTTGCAATTTGAAAATGTGAACTCTCTCGCCAAACAGGCGTTACAGTGTGCCACTGCCCAAGAGGTAAGAGCCTTAAGAACGTAATTAGTAATTGGTAATTGGGTAATTTGGTAATTTGGTAATTTGGTAATTGGTTAACGCTTTCGGTTTACCAATTACTGATTACCAATTACAGATAAATTACCAATTA
>CAZRIB010000094.1:0-11211 GCA_964600035.1 uncultured Ardenticatenaceae bacterium
CTGGCAGATTGAACCAATCTGAAAACCGCTAACTTATTTACGAACGCTTACTTAAACCTTGTTTCGGGCTGGCTGTCTTAATCTGCCAATGTAGACAGGTCGCCTAATTCATGCCCTAATGCCTGGGCTTTTAGAACACGGCGCATAATTTTACCGGAACGTGTTTTGGGCAGGCTGTCTACAAATTCGACGGTGGCGGGTTTGGCAATTGGCCCCATTTCGTGGCTGACGTGCTCGCGCAGTTCTAATGCCAGTTTTTCACTGGGTTCCCAGCCTTGCCGCAATATGCAGAATGCTTTGATGATGTTGCCTTTTAGCTCGTCTGGCACGCCGATGCAAGCGGCTTCGGCAACGGCCGGATGGCTGACAAGTGCGCTTTCAATTTCGGCCGTGCCCAGGCGATAACCGGACACTTTAATCACGTCGTCGATACGGCCGATAATCCAGATGTAGCCGTCTTCATCCTTTTTGGCGCTGTCACCCGGTAAATACCAGCCCTGCTCTGAATATCTATCCCAGTACTGCTGCACATATCTGTCTGGATCGCCGAAAATGGTGCGAAGCATACCCGGCCAGGGTGATTGGATGACGAGGTAGCCTTCTTCGTTGGGCGGTACGGGATTGCCTTCTTCGTCCACCACGTCTGCTTTGATGCCGGGAAACGGCCGTGTTGCCGAACCGGGCTTCAACGGTACACAAGGCAGCGGCGTAATCATAAACCCACCCGTCTCCGTCTGCCACCACGTATCCATAATCGGGCACTCTTCACGGCCAATCACCCGGTAATACCACTTCCATGCCTCCGGGTTAATCGGCTCACCCACAGACCCCAGCAAGCGCAAACTCGACAAATCATGACGGGCTGGCCAGCTTTCACCAAAGCGCATCAACCCACGAATAGCCGTAGGTGCGGTATAAAGCACAGTCACCCCATATTTGGCGACAATCGACCACCAACGATCCGGGTAAGGATGCGTCGGCGCACCCTCATACATCACACTCGTTGCCCCCAAAATGAGCGGCGCATACACAATATAGCTGTGGCCGGTAATCCAACCGGGGTCAGCCGCACACCACCATACATCCTCCGGCTTCAGGTCAAATACCCATTTCAATGTCGTGGAAGTCCAAACCATATAGCCGCCATGTGTGTGCAAAATCGCTTTTGGTTTTCCCGTCGTTCCGGAAGTGTACAAAATAAACAGGGGGTCTTCGGCATCCATGACCTCTGTGTGGGCATGGGGATCAGCGATGGGCAGTGCCATCAAATCGTGATACCAATGGTCGCGCCCGGACACCATTTCCACATCGACGCCGGTACGTTTGACACACACCACACTTTGAATGGTTCCGGCACGTTCAACAGCTTCGTTGGCAATTTCCTTTAATGGCACAACTTTGCCACGCAGCCAGGCGCCGTCGCAGGTAATTAACACTTTCGATTGGCTGTCTTCAATACGATCCAGCAAAGCCTCGGTGGAAAATCCGCCATAAACAACGGAGTGCATGGCCCCAATTTTGGCGCACGCCAGCATGGCAATCATTAATTCCGGGATACGCCCCATGTAGATGGTGACGCGATCTCCTTTGTTAACACCTAAGGAACGGAGCACGCTGGCGAATTTGCATACTTCGTAATTGAGTTGTTGGTATGTATAGGTTTTGGAATCGCCGGGCTCTCCTTCAAAAATGAGGGCGGCTTTATTGCGCGTGGCTGTGCGCATGTGGCGGTCCAGGGCGTTGTGAATGATGTTGACTTTGGCCCCAACAAACCATTTGTAAAAGGGTGCATTGGAATCGTCTAGAACTTTTTCCCAAGGGTGGTACCATTCGTAATTTTCGGCAGCAATTTTCCCCCAAAATGCCGATAAATTCGCGTCCGCTTCGGCATACACTTTTTCGTAATCTTTGATGTGGGCCTGGGCAATAATTTCTGGTGCGGGGTAATAAACATCACCGGACATTTTCTTTTCCTTTGCCATGGAACTCTCCTTTTGTGGAACTAATCGGTTTGTTGAATGATCACGGCCTCCCTCTCAAGTAGTATAATTTGGATTTGGTAAATCGTAAAATTGTTTTTTGCAGATAAGGAAGGGATAAAGTGCCTGGAACGAAAATTGTGATTGTTGGGGCTGGTAGTGCCAGTTTTGGCCCGTCTACGCTGGCGACGATTATTAGAAACGGCCGTTTACAGGGCTGCGAGCTGATTGACTGACAAAACTTATCTAACCGCAAAGAGAAAAAGTTGAAAAATTTTAGCGATCTTGCGGTTGGTTTTTGGTATGTTCTGTATAGTTACAACAAAATTTTGGATATTAACCGGCTGGAAAATAACCGGCTGGAACTAAATTATCAGCCGTTTGACTTAAAGACGCTGGTCGATGAGGTGTTTCAACTGGAAGGGATTTTAGCCCGCAAAAAGTCCATTTTGTTGCTCAATGAAATTGAAGAGGAAACGATTGTCTTTGCCGATTACGACATTATTCACCGGGTACTGCAAAATTTGGTGAGTAATACCATCAAGTTTACGCCAGAAAACGGCCGTGTTTCTATAAGCACCCACCTTAGCAAGCACAGCAATGTTGTTCGCATCACCGTCAAAGATACCGGAACAGGTATTCCCAAAGAAATCAAAACCCGTCTGTTTGAAAAATTTGTGTCCGGCAGACAATCGGCTCAGCGCGGGCATGGCCTGGGGCTGGCATTTTGCAAATTAGCTCTGGAAAATCATCATCAAAAAATTTGGGTAGCCAACTCCAACGCAGACGGCACAGCCATTGCCTTTACCTTGCCTTTGGCCACCAAAAAGTTGCCCGAAACAATATAACCCGCTAAGGTATTCTCGCTGCTCCATCATTTCACACCAACAGGATATTGCTATGTCACTACATAAACTTGACGTGAAACGGCCGTTTTCCTTAACAGACCTCCCCACCGACGGCGCACCCTTCTTCCCTGCCGGCAAAGCCGCTGCCAAAACCCAATTTCGCCAAACCCGCAGCCAGCTCATCGAACTCCAGCGCAAACTCTACGCCGAAGGCAAACAAAAACTCCTCATCGTCTTCCAGGCAATGGACGCCGGCGGCAAAGACGGCACCATTCGCAACGTCTTCAAAGGCGTCAACCCCCAAGGGGTGCGCGTCCACAGCTTCAAAGTGCCCAGCAAACTAGAGCTGGCCCACGACTTTCTCTGGCGAGTTCACAACGTTGTGCCGCCCAAAGGCATGATTGGCGTTTTCAACCGCAGCCACTACGAAGATGTCCTCGTCGTCCGCGTAGATAACATCGTTCCCGAATCTGTATGGCGGCCACGTTACCAACACATCAACGCCTTTGAAAAACTCCTGACAGACTCCGGCACAACCATCCTGAAATTCTTCCTCCATATCTCACTAGACGAACAAAAAAAACGGTTCCAGGCCCGACTAGATGATCCCAGCAAACATTGGAAATTTTCTCTGGGTGACCTGGACAAACGCAAACAGTGGCCCGACTACATGCAAGCCTACGAAGAAATGCTCCAGGAAACAAGCACAGAATACGCACCCTGGTATGTCATCCCCGCCAACCAAAAATGGTATCGCAATCTGGTTGTCACCCAAATCATTGTGGATACACTTTTGGCAATGAACCCACAGTACCCGGAAAATGAGGATGACCTGAGCAACGTTGCCATTCCATAATACGTAATTGTGTAATTGTGGTGGGATATGTGGAGATTGGGAGATTGGGAGATTGGCGATTCACCATTCACCATTCACAATTCACCATCTTCTGGTTAAACAATCAAAAAAAGAGAGGGATTTGATTCATGGCTGATTTATTTACTGCACAAAATTTAGTGGCTTTTCTTACCTTGCTGGCACTGGAAACGGTTCTGGGCATTGACAATGTCATTTTCATTTCAATTTTGTCTGGCAAACTGCCGGAACACCAAAGAACGTTAGGCCGCGAATTGGGCATTGGTATGGCGGTTATCAGCCGCGTGCTGCTGCTCCTGGCCATTACCTGGGTGCAAACATTGGAAAATGTGGATATTGTCGTTTTGTTTGGCAACCACATTTCTGGCAAGGATCTGGTACTGCTTTTAGGCGGGCTGTTCTTAATTGGCAAGGCAACTTATGAAATTCACGAAAAGCTGGAGGCCGCTGAACATGCCCATAAAGGCAAAGAGGCCGTTACAATCACACTGGCCAGTATGGTTGTTCAGGTCATGATGATTGATGTGGTCTTTTCGCTGGATTCGGTGATTACGGCCGTTGGCATTGCCGACCACTTAACCGTGATGATTGCTGCTATTGTCATTGCCGCAGGCATTATGATGATTTTCGCCGGTCAGGTGAGCAGCTTTATCGAACGCCACCCCTCCATGAAAATTTTGGCTTTGTCCTTCCTCATTCTCATCGGCTCCATGCTGGTTATAGAAGGCTGGGCTCATGAAGCAGCACAAGAACTACACCTGAAGAATTACGCCTATGTTGCCATGGCCTTCGCCGCCATTGTGGACATTTTGCAGTTACAGCTCAAGAAGGTGGAGCAGCCGGTAGAGTTGAAAAACCGGCCAAAGCTGGAAGAAGCGGGGGACTAGTACACGTAACCCGAAGTCCGTATCCCGTTTTTCGTAACGTCTGATCAATTTGAATCGCCCGCAGGCGACACAGATGGCAAGCCCGTGTCTGTATCGTCTGCGGGTTTATTTTTTACCAATGGTGTGCTTTCTTCAGTATTAGGGTCAACAGGTGGGGTGACGGCCGTTACCACATCCACCTTATACGGGTCAACCTGCTGGTTGCCACAAAACGGGCACAAATTCCACTGCAAATCCATCAACGAATGACAATCCGGGCACGCCTTTTTCAACCGCGTATGGCAGTAAGGGCACAATATCCACTTCTCATCCACAGTACGCGAACATCCCGGGCACACCGGCCGTTCTTCAATCTCTTGCAGCAGCGCCTCCTCCTCCAATGCCCGTTCATACGCTTCTGCCAACGTTTCCGGCGGACGTAGAATTAAATAAATAACCACGCCGACAATTGGCAAAACAGCCACCAGCAATGCCGCCAAAATTTGAGCAAACGGATCGCGTGAGCGCAGCCGCATATCACGCAGTGCCCAAATAATCAGACTGAGCCAAAGAGCGGCTAACAACGCCCCCAAAACTGCCGCGGCTGCGGTTAAATAGGTCAACAACGAGTCCATTGCCGGCAAAATCATGCCATTTTCTCCTGCGAAAATTACGAATTACGGATTACAGATACTAAGGTACGGCCATTGCACAACGAAATCCCAGGTTAGCCCGTTCCACTGTCGGATCAAAGGATGAACGGATGGTGACCGACAAATCTTCCGGAGCAGAAAGCCAGGAGCCGCCCCGCAGGGCTTTGAATTCGCCTTCTGTTGGGCCAAACGGGTTGGTGTCTGTCGATTCGTAATAGTAACGCGGATCATACCAGTCGCTTACCCATTCCATGACATTCCCAAGCATATCATATGCGCCAATGGGGGAACGGCCGTCTGCATAACTACCCACCGGCGCTGTATCCGCATGGCCATCATTCACAGAAGCGTCCCGTTTAGAGAGCGTGCAGTTCACATCACAAAAATTCAACTTTTCCCCATCAAAGGCATCTCCCCAGGGATAGCGAAGTTTCGATGCTTGTTCCGGGTCATAAGAAGCCGCCATCTCCCATTCTGCCTCAGAAGGCAGCCGCGCACCCCGCCATTCGCAAAATGTTTGGGCATCGTACCAGTTCACAAATAAAACCGGGTAATCATCAAAGGCGGGATCGCCATAATAGCTTTCATGGTAAGTCGCCCCGGAACGGGCAGGCGGGCTGCAAACGCCTGCTTCCACACACAAGGCATATTGGCCGTTGGTCACTTCGGTCTCGTCAATAAAGTAAGGGTCAAGACGAATGATGTGAGACGGCCGTTCATCAGGTTCCCCTTCATCATCCCCCATACGAAAAATACCACCCGGCACATACAACATACGCGCACCCGTCTCTGCAATAAAAGGCTCCGGTGTGGGCGTGGGCGGCAAAGTGGGCACGGGCAATGGTGTGGGCGTGGGGGCAATGGCTGTTAAAGCCGCCACCACAGCCGACTGCAATGTAGCTGTTGCTGCCGCTTCCTGTTCTGCCTGCGGTTCCACATTGGCAAACGTTAAAAAGGCAATGACGGCCACAACCAAAACGGCCGTTACCGCCAAAGCCGCCAATGTGCGCGGCTCCATTGACCGCCACCGGCGCATTGGCAAACGAGGCGGTGGCGCGGCAGGCACAGCCGATGGCGTTCGGCGCAGTTCTTCCCCCGGCGTAACTGGCTGTCCAATTGGACGCTGCAAAGCCCGGGCAAAATCGGCCACTGTTTCATAGCGCGTATCGGCCCGCAGCGACATCGCCCGCCCTGCTACCAGCGATAAATATGGCTCGACATCGGGATTCACTTCACGGGCTGGTTTTAGCTCCTCCAGACCGCTTTCCCTGGCGATGGCCTGCGGCGGGGTCTGCCCAGTTAGCAAGGCGTACAATGTTGCCCCCAGGCTGTAAATGTCGCTGGCCGGAGACACAGTTTGCTGGGCTTGCTGTTCCGGGGCGCCATAGCCGGGTGAGTGAGGGCGAATGCCTAGCCCCGGTAAGCCTGTGTCTACCAGAAATATACGGCCGTCTGGTGTCAGCCGTATATTCGCCGGTTTTACATCCAAATGCACCGTGCCTTGCTCATGCAAAAAGCCCAGAGGCTTGGCCGCTTCTTGCAGCCACGTCACAATCAAATCAGAAGGCAGCAGGCCGTATTGATTAATGAGGCTTTGTAAATCGACCCCGTCAATGTATTCTGTCACCAGATACTGCCCCACATCTTCTAATGCAAAATGGTCTAGCACGTTGGGCAGTTGGGGATGACTTAATTTGCTCAATCGTCTGGCTTCTGTACGGAAAAGCTGCTGGGTCTCAACAGATGGATCTAAATACTCTTTGATGGCAACGTGTGCGGAAACGGCCGTGTCATACGCCCGGTACACCGCCCCATAACGCCCTTCAGCCAACAAAGAGACAATCCGATACCGCTTATTTAAGATAGCTCCAGGTAATAAAGGCATAATTCAATCAAATAAAGCTGACTGGCTGACCAGCTAAAAGCTTATCTGTCATCAATGACGAATCGCTTGTGGTCTATCACCAGAAAACTGCAAAGCTACCTTTTCCAAACTTGCCGGTGACCCCACAATCGTCACTTTATCACCCAATTCCAATTGGGTGTAACCGTGGGTAATAATCGTATGCCCATTGCGGCTCAACGACAAGATAAGCGTATCCAGAGGCAAACGCAAGTCGCGTAAGGAAACGCCATGCAAATGGGCATCTCGTACTTCCAGTTCTACCACATCCTGATCTTCTGCCATGCCAAGCAGCAAAGAAGCCGCAGATGGCGACCGCACAAAATGGTCTAACAAACTGACAATCGCCGTGCCCGGTTCCACAATTAACGCGCCTAATGCGTGAAATTTTTCCAAATTGGCGCGTTCATTCAAGCGTACCACCATTGTTTTTGTGCCAAAATGTTCATAGGCCGTTTCGCAAATCTGGTAATTTTCGTCATCCGACAGCAAACACACCAGCGCGTCGGCATTTTGCAAACCGGCAGCCTGCAAATGTTCCGGCGAAAATTGCCCAACCAGTTCAACAGGAATATCTGTCTTTTGAAATTGGGGCATGTAGGCCGGATCTGTGCAGGCAATCTTGACCTGCCAGTTGTGAGAGGCCAACTGCCGTGCCAGTGCCAACGCTTGGGGATCAAAGCCAAAGATGAGGGCATCGCGTACGCCGTCAAATTCGCCGGGGTGGGCTTTGGTATGGGCTTCTTTCACACGATGGATTGCCCATTTGTGCAGCGGCGGGCCAATTATTTGGCTGATGACGATGACCGAAATCATTTCGGTGGCAAATTCTCCGCCAAATTCGGGAAACAGTACAGCAACTTCTTTGGCCAGCCCCAGCCCAACGCCAGCTTGTGTCACATAGGTAAGCCAGCTTATGCGATTGTGCAGTGGCGGATCGCCAACGGCCGTTCCCCCCACAAAAGACCCCACAAACAACCCCACCAGCCGCACCACAAACAGCATTAAAGCCACCACCCAGGTCGCGGCCAGCACATCCAACGCTAAAGATGCGCCCGTAATCGTGAAAAACACAATATAAATTGCAGGCGAAATCTTTTCCAAAATGTGCGCCCACTCATCCCGAAAAGGAGTAAAATTCGTCACTAAAAAGCTGGCAATCATATTAACCAGCAGCGGCTCCAACAAAAATTCAAACGCGAAATGTTCGGCCGTCCAATGGCGCAAAAACGTAGACAACACAAATACACTGTAGCCCAGCACCAAAAAAACGGCCGCTTTTGCATAAACACCCCACCTTCTTGCCAACGTCAAAAGCAGCAAACGGCTAAGCAAAAAACCCAGCAGCACAGAAACAGACAGCTCTGCCGCCAACAGCAGCACAAATTCAAAACTAATCCCTACCCCGGTCAGCAGCGCATCAGCCAGCTCCAGATTAATGGCAAAAATCACAATGACCAATACATCTGTCACCATCGTAACGCCCAAAGTTGTCCGGGTAAACGACCCCTTTGCCCGCAGCTCGTTCACAATAGCAATGGCACTGGAAGGAGACCGTGCCATCAAAATAGCACCCGCCAGCAAAGCAATACCAACCCGATGCGGCACAGGCAAGCCTTGCATAAACGGAATGTAGTCGGAAAGAAGAAAAACAACCCCACTGCCTAGCAGCGGCAGGGCAATGGTATTTCCCAGTGTCACACCGGCAATACTTTTTAACGAAGACCGCAGCGCCTTTAGATACAATTCGCTGCCAGCCGCAAACGCAATAAACGCCAGTGACGTTTCTTCTACAAAAAGCAGGCGTTCAATAGCATCTGTGGAAATAAAGTTCAGCACAAATGGCCCTGCCAACATGCCCGCAAACAAAAAACCGGTGATTAATGGCAGCCGAAAGCGAACAAAATACGCCCCTATTTGTTTGGCAGAGAACGCAATCATGCTAAAGGCGATAAACAAGATGAGCCACTCAGTTAGTTGGTTCATGCGGTCATCCAGGAAAAAGATTGATGATTAAAAAAATAAAAGCTGATGGCAGGCTGCGGGCTGTCAGCCACGTTACCTGCATACCTGCCACTTGCCACATGCTAAAAATCAAGCCTCAAATCGAAGCGATACGTCGTCCAGCACCTGCCTGTTCCCCACCATTGTGACAATGTCGCCAAGATGAAGTTGGGTGTAGCCATGTGAAATAATGGCATGGCCGTCTCGCTGAATGGATAAAATGAGCACGTCTAAAGGTAGTTTCAAATCTCTTAGAGATATGCCGTGCAGGTCTGGATTGCAGACTTCAATGTCAACAATATCTTGTTCCTCTGCCATGCCCAGGAGCATGGATGTGCCAATGGGAGCACGTACGAAGTGGTCTAGCAGACTGACAACGGCCGTTTCCGGTTCCACAATCCGCGCCCCCAACGACACAAACTTATCCCGATTCTCCCGGTCATTCAGGCGCACCACCATATTCCGCACCCCATAATGCTCATAAACCAGCTCACAAATACGCAAATTCATCTCATCCGAGAGCAGCGCCACCACCGAATCCGCGTGTGCCGCATCCAACGCCTCAAGCTCCTCCAGCGTACAATCAGAAATCACCCGAATCGGTACATCATTCAGGGCAACATCATCTACCAAATCCGGTTCACTCGTGGCAATTTTCACTTCCCAGCCATGCGCTTTCAACTGCCGCGCCAACGTCAAAGCCTGCGCCTTCAAGCCAAAAATAATCGCATCCCGCACCCCATCAAACTCAGCCGGTTCTGCGGGCACATGCGCTTCACCCACACGCCCCATCGCACTCTTAAACAACAGCGGCCCAACAATTTCATTCAAAACCACCGCCGCAATAATCGTCGTGGCAAACGTATCACCCCATCCGGGAAACTCCACCGCCACTTCTTTAGCCAACCCCAAAGCCACACCCGCCTGCGTCACAAAAACCATCCAGCGCAGCCAGTTATGCTTCATCGGTTCACCGGCTAACACGCCGCCGCCCAACGACCCCAGGAAAATTACCCCAACCCGAATACCAAAAATTGCCAAGGCAATCGGCCAAACTTCCAACAACACTTGCACTTTCAACCCCAGCCCCACCAAAGTGAAAAAGATAACATAGATCACTGGCCCGGCATCATGCAAAATCTTGGAAAACTCAAGCCGGTGTTTGGTGAAATTATTCAGTACAAAACTGCCCACCATACAAATGAGAAGCGGCTCCAGCAATAGCTCAAACGGCCAATGCTCATGCGTGTATTCGCGCACAAAATTAGACATAAAGTAAATACCTAGCCCGGCAAGCAAAATAAGACCCGTCTTGAGATTATTTTGCCAGGGCAGGGACATAATGCCGCGCAGCAGTAGGGCAAGCAGCAAACCAACCGTCAATGACAAAACCAGTTCTAACAGCAGCAGCCCAATCAGTGACAAATTAATGGCTACGTTCGTCAGCAAGGCATCGGCAATAGACACAGAAAGGGCAAAAACCATGATCACAACCACATCGGAAACGACGGTAACGCCCAATGTAATTTGTGTAAATGGCCCCTTTGCCCGCAGCTCATTAATGAGCGCGATGGCAACGGAAGGAGACCGGGCTACCATGATGGCCGCAACCATTAAGGAAACAGCAATGCGCCCAGTCACAGAAAAGTCACGCATAAAGGGGATGAAGTCGGCAATTAAGAAAATGGTTACAGTCCCGCCAATGAGCGTCACCACAACAATTGAGGCGGTTACCAGACCAATGCTTCGGAAACGGCCGCGCAGTTCTGGCAAATACAACTCACTACCCGCCGCAAATGCAATAAACGCCAGCGACAGCTCCTCCAGAAAACGCAGCGACTCAATAGACTCCTTAGAAGCCAGCCCCAACACAAACGGCCCGGCAATTAAGCCGGCAAATAAAAAGCCACTGATTTTAGGCAGTCCAATTTTTGAAAAAAGACCACCGATTTCTCTGGAAGCCAATGCGATGATAAAAAATGTGCTTAAAAAAAGTATCAATTGAAGCATATTGGTCATATTTTCCTTTTTGTTCTGGTCTGGCACAGCCAGGTTGTTATAAAGTCTATCACCTTGAGATGTTA